>CAXTOD010000153.1:0-6758 GCA_964245705.1 uncultured Acetobacteraceae bacterium | reverse complement strand
GGGGCCCAGCACCAGCGTCACCTCCGAGAACCTGCCGCCGATCGCGGTCGATGCCGGCGGCAGCGTGGACGTGCCCTATGTCGGCCGGATCCGCGCCGCGGGCCGCACCACCACCGAGCTCGCGGCCGCGATCCAGGCCGGGTTGAAGGGCCAGTCGCAGAACCCGCAGGTGCTGGTGCGGATCAGCACCGACATCGCCAACGCGGTGGTGGTGGGCGGCGACATCCGCAAGCCGGGCCGCGAGCCGCTGACGCTGGCGCACGAGCGGCTGCTGGACATGATCGCCATCGCCGGCGGCCCGACCCACCCGCCGGAGGATGTGACGGTGCAGCTCAGCCGCGGCCGCCGCTCGGCCCGCATCCCGCTGGAGGTGCTGCAGGACAGCCCGGACCAGAACATCGCCCTCGTCCCCGGCGACCGCATCCAGGTCAGCACCCACCCGCGCACCTTCACCGTGTTCGGCGCCACCGCCAAGGTGTCGGAAACGCCGTTCAACGCGCCGCAGCTCAGCCTGGCGGAGGCGCTGGCGCGGATCGGCGGCCCGCTGGACGAGCGGGCGGACCCGAACGCGGTGTTCCTGTTCCGTTTCGAGAGCCCCGAGGTGGCGGCCGGGCTCGGCCTGCCGGTGCGGCGCGGCGCGCGGGCGGCGCCGGTGGTCTACCAGCTCGACATGATGAACCCGACCAGCTACTTCCTGGCCCAGCGCTTCGCGATGAAGGACAAGGACCTCGTCTACATCGCCAACGCGAAGACCAACAAGTTCTACAAGTTCTTCAACCTGATCAGCATGATCGTCGGCCCCGCCATCACCGGCATCGTGGTGTCGCGCAACTAGGGCATGTCCCGCTCACCTGGGTGCACTTCGGATGCCCTAGTCTGTCATTTCAGCGAGCATCTTCACCTGATCAGGTGATCTACCTGATCGGGATCCGCTCTACAGGCTCCGGTAGGCGTCGACCGCCTCGTCCACGCTGTCGAACATCTGGAACCTGCTTTCGTGGATGAGGGCGCCGCTGTCGCAGTGCTCGCGAATGAAGCCCATGTCGTGCGAGACGATGATCAGCGCCCGGTCGGCACGGTGGCCGAACAGCTCGTCCTGGCAGCGCTGCAGGAAGCGGGCGTCGCCCACCATGATCACCTCGTCGATCAGGTAGCAGTCGAACTCGATCACGATCGACAGCGCAAAGGCGAGCCGGGCGCGCATGCCCGACGAGTACGTCTTCACCGGCTCGGCGAGCTGGGGCCCGAGCTCGGCGAAGTCGTCCACGAAGGCGCGCGTGGTGACGTAGTCCAGGTCGTAGATGCGGCAGATGAAGCGCAGGTTGTCGAGCCCGCTCAGCGAGCCCTGGAACGCGCCGCCGAACGCGAGCGGCCAGGACACCGACATGTGCCGCTCGACGCGGCCCGAAGTCGGCAGGTCCACGCCGCCGATGATCTTGATCAGCGTGGACTTGCCGGCACCGTTGCGGCCCAGGATGCCCAGCTTCTGCGACGCCCCGATCTGGAAGTTCACCCGGTCCAGCACCCGGCGCCTGCCGCGCGGGATGTGGAACTCCTTCACGATGTCGACGCAGCGGATCATGGAAGCGGATATGGGCGGCGCGTCACTGGATGACGATGTGGCGCCGTATGCCCAGGGTGAGGAAAAGCCCGAGCAGGATCAGCGCGAGGCTGATCGAGAGGTCGTAGGGGACGTTGAAGTGCGTGTGGACGGCATGGCCGAACTGGCCGCCGCGTATCATCTCGACGTTGTTGACGCTGGGCGACCAGAGCAGGAACCAGCGGAACTTCGCCGGCAGCCAGTCGGCCATGGTGAACGCCCCGGAGAACGGGATCGCCAGGTAGGCGAACACCTGGACCGACTTCTCGACCAGGTCCGACATCTCGCTCAGCGCCGCCACCAGCAGGGCGCTCGCCAGGCAGAACAGCATCTGGAACCCGAGGCCCAGGTAGAGCAGCCCGTAATCCTTGGGCGGACTCATGAAGCCGAGCGTCATGGCGCCCAGCATCACGATGATGCCGGCGATCAGCGAGCCGACGATCTCCAGCACGACCCGGGCCAGGATGATGTCGAGCGGCGTCACCTGGCGGTGGAACAGCAGGCTGCCGTTGGACTCGAACGCCTTGACCGCGCGGAACATGCAGTGCCGCCACATGGTCAGCGGCACGTAGCCGGTGATCACGAACGCGGTCATCGGCAGGCCGTGCTCGTGCGCCGGGCGGATCGCGGTCCACATCACCGCGACGCCGGCGCAGAACAGGATCGGCTCGCCCACCACCCACAGGAAGCCGATGTTCTCGCGCCCGTAACGGGTGTGCAGCTCGCGCAGCACCAGCGCGCCGATCACCCGCTCCTGGACGCGGAACAGGCGCAGCAGGCCGCGCAGGGTATCCAGGACCGTCACGTGATCCGGTGCTCCCGGGCGCCGGCGACCAGCAGGCGGCCCATCAAATAGAGCCCGAGGACGCTCACGAACACCACCAGGGTGGAGACGAGGCTGCGCGGATAGGCAGCGTAGTCCGGTTCATTCGGCTGCACCACCTCGTCGAGGAAAAGCTGCTGGCGGTCGGCCTGCACCTTGGCCGTTTCCAGCGCCGCGGTGGAGGTTTCGAGCTGCTTTTCCAGCAGCTCGCGCTGGAGGGTGAGGTCGTCATAGGCGGTGATCTTGGGCACCAGCGACCGGTCGGAGCCGGTCACGGTGGTGCCGGCGGCGTCGATCTGGGTCTGCAGCGCCTGCACGCGCCGCTCGTAGACCGGCAGCAGCGGGCTGTTCGGGGCCGACGCCCTGAGCTGGGCGATCTGGATCTGCGTGGTCCGCAGCATCACCTGCAGGTCGTCGATGTCCTTCAGGATCGGCGCCGACTGCTTCATCGGGTCGAGCAGGGCTTCCCGGTTGCGGTAGGCGCCGATCCGGGCCGACACGTCGCGCAGCGCGCGCTCGGCCTCGGCGACCTCGCGCTGCGAGCTGCTGATCAGGTTCTGCCGCTGCCGCTCGTTCATCCGGTTCACGAGCTGCTCGGCCGCCCCCATCAGGGCGGTGGCGACGCGCCGCGAGTCGTCCGGCCGGAAGGTCCGCACCGTGAGGGTGGAGATGCCGGTGGTGGAGTCGAGCTCGGCGTCTACCTGCTTCTGGTAGTGCCGGAAGAAGTGCTCGAACGTCCTGCCGTGGAACGGGTTGGGGAACCGGGCCAGCAGGTCAGCACCCGGCCGGTCGAACACCGCGCGCAGGTCCTCGGTCCGGATCAGGTACCTCGCTGCGTCCCGGGACATCATGTAGTTCTGCACCACATAGGTGTCCTCGGTGGCCGAGCCGCCGCCGCCCGCGGTCTGCAGCAGGCTGGACAGCATGCCGGGCGACTGGTTGTTCTGGCCGCGCACCACGAACTGCGCTTCCGACACGTATTGCGGCGAGGCGATCCCGAAGAAGTAGATCCCGGCCAGCAGCGTCGGCAGCACGACCAGGAGCAGGAACGGCAGGTGCAGGCTGCGGCGGCGGAGCGGCGGCGGCCGGGTCCGCTCGCTTCCCTTGCGGAGCAGGCTGGTGGCGACGTCCCGGAGGCCGAATTCCAAGGTGTCCATGCTGCCTGCCATGCCTGATGAAGTGTAACGGACGATGTCGGCCGGCTTGCGTCGCCGTCTTCGGGCCAGTGCAGTCTCCGTCGGGCACGGAGCATGTCCATCCGACCTAGGACGGCAAAGCATTGGTGTCAAGAAACCAGACCGCGAGGTCGATGTTCTTGTGAATTGTCAAGTCAAGACTTCTACAGCGTGCCCGTCACCTTGTCTTCCAGCACGATCATGTCCCAGAACTCGAGGTGCGGCACGGTGAACCGGAGGCGGTCGCGGTCGCGCACGTAGCGCAGGAGCTGGGCCTGGCCGTGCCGGACGTCCGGGCTCGCCCACCACAGCCTGCTCCCGTTCCCGAAACCTCGTGGCGCCTGCAGGACGATCGCGAGGTTCCCGAACGCATGCGGCGGCGGCGCCGTGCCGGTGTCGTCGTCCAGCCGGATCGAGCGCAGCGCGCTGAAGTTCAGCAGGTGCAGGATCGTGAAGCCCGGACGTCGCTTCGGCAGGGCGTACACGGTCCCGGCAGCGCCGGTCCGGCTGAGCACGGCACCGGACGAGGGATCGGCCGAGACGGCGACGTCCGGCGCATCGTCCACCTGGTCGCGCAGCAGGGTCTCATACGACACCTCGAAGTTCCGGGCGTCCTGTTCCCATTCCTGCAGGGCGGCATCCATGCACAGCGCCGGACCAGGCACGTAGATGTTGCTCGCGAGCTTGGCCTGCCGCACCGGGCAGGCGGTGTTGCGGTCGCCGAGCTCCCAATGGTCGAGCCCGGAGGCCAACATCTGCGAGTCCAGGTAGCGGACGCCGGGCGCGTTGAAGGTGCAGGTCCGGCTGCCGCCTGCGGTGTGGCATCCGGGCCGCAGGGCATAGCCGGTCTCCAGGTAGGCGGCCACCACCGCGTTGCGGCCGGTGCCGGCATGGATCCGCGCCGCCAGCCCGTTGAGGGCCGGGAAGAACGGGACGTTCCCGAACTCGGGGTGGATCTCGGTGTAGATCACGTCGCCGACGCCGTGGCGCAGCACGTCGTCGAGGTTCCACTGGCTGACCGGGTTCAGGATCACCCGGCGCTTCAACACCGCCGCTGCCGCATTGGTGAAGGGCACCAGCGCCCGTCCCAGGTCCACAGGCCGTCCGGCCGCGTCGGTGACCCGCCCTGGATCGCCCAGGGTGTCGATCTGCACCCCGTCATAGCCCAGCCCGTCCAGGACCTTGCGCTCCTGCGTCCGCCAGAACGCCTGCCAGCCGGGGTCGGCCGCGTTCATCTGCAGCAGCCTCGGCGTCGCCCAGCCGGCCGGGAACGGGCCGTGGCTCACCTGGTCGGCCTCGCTGCAGTGGGGCGCGCAGCCGTGGCGGAACAGCCCCCAGGACAGCCGGGCGCCGCTGTTGTCGGTCTCGTAGCCGGGCCACGCGCCGTTCCAGAGCTGGTAGTCGAAGCTGGCCAGTCCGAGCCGGCGCGCCTCGGCGAGGCCGGCCATCAGGGTGCGGCGGTCGATCGTCTTGTTGGCGACGTCCGGCCAGGACGGGGCCGGGCTGTAGGGCAGGTGCTGCTTCCAGTTGACGTCGTACCACTGGATCCCGTTGCACCGGTACGACACCAGGTCCCGCAGCATCTCCTCGACCGGCTGCCCCGCGATGACGCTGCCCCCGGTCATGAAGCAGTAGCGCGGGAACCGCTTCCAGTCGGTGGCGACGTCGAAGGCGCCCGACGCGTCGTCGAGCAGCCGGCCCGAGCGGTCCCTGGCCTCGATGCCGACGTGGTAGCCGCGCCAGTCGGTGGCAGGCACCGTGAAGCGGAACCGGATCGCGGCGGTGGCGCCGGGTGCCACGTGGATGCCCTGCGGCGCCGGCGAGGGAAGCGGCAGGCCGTGGCCGTCGGACAGCTCCGCCGAGACCGTGCCGTCGAAGCCGGTGACGCCGCCGAGGCTGAGCGTCATGCCGGGCGCGGCACCCGGGCGGTAGAACGCGGCGTCCCAGTCCACCGCACGGATGACCGGGCCGTCCAGGGCGCCCGCGCGGCACGGCGCCGGACCCGCCGCCAGCAGCCCGCCTGCCAGCGACCCGCGCAGGAGCCACTTGGCGGCGGATCGGATCACCGCGCCTGGTCCTGGCCGACCAGGTAGAACGACAGGAGGCGGTCCATTGCCGCCTCGCCCAGCAGCGCCTCCGCCGTCTGCCTGGCGCCGGCGCCGATCCGGGCGCGCAGGCCGGGATCGTGGCAGAGCTGGCGCACCAGGGCGCAGGCCTCGTCGGTGGTGTCGAACAGGTACCCGTTCTCGCCGTGTCGGATCACCTGGGCGTAGCCGCCGATCCGGCTCGCCACCACCGGCAGGCCGCACGCCATGGCCTCCAGCACCACCCGCCCCCACGGCTCCACCCAGGTCGAGGTGCGGTAGAAGTAGCAGTCGAGCGACTGCAGGAACCCCGCCATGTCGGTGGCGCGTGCGGGCAGCAGGTCGAGCCCTGCGACCGGCGGAAAGGCGCTGGACATGCAGGTCCCGCCCAGCACCTCGGACGCCCCGCCGCATTCCGAGACCGCCTGGTAGACCTTCCAGTCCTCCGGATGGTGCTTCTCCGCCACGTCACGGCTGTGGCGCCCGAGGGTGAAGCGGCGGCCCGGCGGCCGCGGCTCCGGCTGCGGCCTGAACAGCTCGATGTCGGTCGGCGACGGCTCGAACAGGCCGGGCAGCCCGACCTCGGCCTGCATCATGTCGGAGCAGAACAGCAGCTCGGCGCGTATCCCGCACCGGTCCCACACCTCCTGCACGCGCCGGAACAGCAGCGGCGCCTCGAACGTGTTGTAGAGGAAGACCACACGCGACGGCTGGGCCTGCGCCAGCCAGCGGGCGATCTCGAAGTACACGCCGACCAGCACCAGGACGCCGCCCTGCGGCACCCGGCCCTCGCCCGGCTCCACGGCCTGCACGCCGCAGCGTTCGCTGAAATGCGGGTGCGGCATCTCCGGCGCCCACAGCGTGACCGCGGCGTGCCGGGACAGCCGCGCCGCGAGGTCGAGCGCGTGCAGCTCGCTGCCGCCCGACACCTGCTCGAACTTGTTGACCACGTGGACCATCGGCCGCTCGCGCGCCGCGCGGTCGAGGATCGCCCGGATCCCGGCCGCGTCGGCCGTCCTGACCTGGTCGGCGAGGTCGGCGCGGACCAGGTCGTGCGCGCGGCGCCAGGCGCGGTC
>CAXTOD010000152.1:0-6771 GCA_964245705.1 uncultured Acetobacteraceae bacterium | reverse complement strand
GGCGCTTGCCGTGCTCGATCGTGCGGCACCCGAGCACGGCTGGTCGCTGCTGCCGGTGCCGGGAGCCGCGGCGGAGGCGCTGGCAACACCGGTGGCGACCGGCGACCGGCTGCTCTGGTGCGGACCCACGGGACTGCTCACGCTGCAGGCGGGGCCGGACGGTTCCACCGGCCATTGGCAGGGCTGGCAGGACGGGATCTGGCCGCTGCCCGGCGTGCGCCCGGTGGCGGAGCCGAACGGCACCCTGCACCAGCTCGCCAGGCTCGATCCGCACACGCTGGTGCTGCAAAGCCTGTCCGCTCCGGGCCAGGTGCCGGAACGCCGGCCCGCCCGCGGCTACACCCCAGGCACCGGCCGGGCGGTGTTCCGCGAGAACGCCCGGCTGCGACTGCCCTGGGACGAGCGCGCAGCCTCGGACTACGTCATTCCCGACGGCACCTTCCTGCTGCCGCTGCTGGAATTCGGCGGCGGCCGGACCGTGCTGGCGCTGTGCACCGGCCGCGACCGGCTCGGCCGCTTCCTGGGCGATCCGGCCGCGCCGGACGATGCGGACGCGGACCACGCCTGCACCCTGTTCTACAGCCGCGGTCCGCGCGTGCTCGAGCCGCTGGACTGCCTGCTGCGCGCGCGGGACGCGTCCGACCTTTCGGTGTTCCTCCATGCCGGCTGGCTCTATGTCCATGGCGCGCGCGACGGAGGCTGCCATCGCTGGCGGCTGCGCGATGCGGGCTAGGACGGGCTTGGCGCTGCTGTGCTGTGGCCTGATGGCGGTCCGGCCGGCGCTGGCGCAGGTGAGCTCGCTCTACCTGATCCAGGACTCCGGCTGGATGGAGCCGTTCTACACCGACACGGCCGCGCCGTTCCGGCCGCTGCTGAACGCGCTGGTGGCCGCATCGCACGCCGACGGCGAGGTGGTCGTCGCCGGCTTCGACCAGGACGGGCAGGTCCCGGGCCGGCACTCCCCGGACGTGCTCTACCGCGGCCGGTTCGATCCGGCGCGTGTCGCGGCCGCGGTGGCGGCACTCGACCTGCCGCACCAGCCGGACGGTCACCTGGCCGATGCCGACTTCGACGGCGCGCTGGTGCGCGGCATCGACACGATCCTGGACGGGCATCCGGGCATCGTCTGGCTGGTCACCAACAACCGCAACTCGCCGAACAACAGCCAGCGCGTGGACGACAACACCCGCGCCTTCGCGCAGGCCCTCGGGTCGAGCCCGGCGCTGCCGGTGGTGGTGGCCTACCCGGTGCGGCTGCCGGCGACGGGGCGGCTCTACAGCGCGCAGGGCCTGATCGTGTACGGGATCGCCTACGGCGCGCAGGCCGCGGCCGCGCTGCGCCGCCTGACCGCGGGCCCGGGGCTGAGGCAGCTGTTCCGCGACCCGGCGGTGCAGCTCAAGCCGCTCGACCAGGCGCCGCTGCGCTTCACCCCCGAGGCCACCCTCACCCCCGGCCTCGTCGCCAGCCGCAGCGCCGATGGCGGCCTGCGGATTGCGGGCATCACGGGCGGCCGGACCTCGACGGTGGAGATCGCCGGCACCCTGCGCTCCGACTACTACCCGCACGTGATCGACCGGGCCCTGCTGTCGCTGCGCTGGGAGCGGCTGGACCCGGTTCCCGGCCGTCCGTCGCTGCCGCTGCTCGGCGCCGCGATCTCCCCCGGCGAGATCCATGAAATGGGGCCGGGAGCGGCGCTGCCCGACGTGCGGATCCGCCTCGACATCCCGCGCATCGACCGTTCCCCCGGCCTCGCCGGCTGGCTGCAGAAGGACGTCGTGCTGCACGGCACGCTCGCGATCGGCCTGTCCGACCTCCGCCTGTCGCTGCAGGACGGGTTCGTGGCCAAGATGACGCAGGTGGCGGCGCTGGACCAGCTTCCGGCTGTGTTCTTCGACAACAGGACGGTGGCCGCCGCGTCCGCGGTCCTGCCGGTCACCCTGGTGGTGCACTATTCCGTGGTGCCGCTGGTCCTGGCGCTGTGCAGCCTGTCCGCCCTGCTGTTGCTGCTCACGGCTCTGCTGGTGCTGCTGCGGCGCGAGCGCGAGCATCTGGTACCGCTCGACGGGCAGGTGCGCCGGGTGCGGCTGCGTCCGTTCGAGACCAGGCGGATCGTCCTGCCGCCGGACCGCGCCTTCGTCCTGCGCGGCCGCCTTGTCGGCAGCCCGCGGATCGTGCGACGCCCGGACAGCGATCCGCGCTGAGACTTCTCCAGGACAGGTCATGCCCGAGCCGTCGCCCCCACCCGTGCCGCAGACCCCGCCATCGGACTTCAACATCAAGCCGCCGGCCGATGCCGCTCCCGCGCAGCCGTCGCCGTCGCAGCTGCCTGCCCCGGTCGCGCCGACTCCCGGCGTGATCCAGCCGGGCACGCCGATCAGCGCCGCCGGCCTGCCCGGCGAGGCCGGCCTGTCCGGCACGGGCGCGGTGATCGGCGTCGCGATCCTGCTGCTGCTGGCGGTCGCGATCTTCTTCGTCCGCGGCGCGGTGCGCAGCCACCTGATCGCGCAACGCGCCTCGTCGTCCGCCGCCGGCAGCGCCGGCTGGGCGCTGTTCGCGTTCCTGCTGTCGCTGTCGGTGCTGATCGTGTTCGGCCTCATCGGCGACCTGTGGGGGGCGCTCGCCTTCGTGCTGCCGCTGCTGCTCCTGGTGTGCGTGACGCTGGTCCTGTTCGTGCTGCTCTACCGGTCTGCCGCGCGCGGCCGCACATCGCGCCGGCGCTGAGGAACCCATCCCCATGTCCAGCACCCAAGGCACGCCGCTTCCCGACGCCGAGCGCCCCGGCCCTGACCGTTCCGCCGCGCGCCGGGTGCAGCCGACCCTGTTCGTGGGCCTGGGCGGCACCGGCATGCAGATCCTGCTGCGGCTGCGCCGGCGCATCCTCGCCGGCGACTGGAACGGACGGCGTGTCGACGACCTCCAGCGCTTCCCGATCGCCTCGTTCGTGTATTTCGACACCGACCTGCGCACCGCGATCGAGAGCGACCGGCAGCAGGACAGCGACCCGCTGGCCCGCCTGGTGGCGTTCCGCGAGAACGAGCGGCTGCAGCACGCGGTCGACGTCAAGCGCTACATGAAGGACATCGACCGTTATCCTATGATCGCGGATTGGCTTCCGGTCGCGGACTTCTCGCTGATCAACACCGAGAAGGGCGCCGGGCAGGTGCGCGCGATCTCGCGCCTGCTGTTCTTCGACCAGTTCCGCAAGCTTTCCGACCTGCTGCGCGAGCGCTCCGACGGGCTGCTGCGCTCCGTGGGTCGGCAGGACGACCTCGCGCACCTCAACCTGGAGATAGAGAACCGGCTGCGCGTGGTGGTGTGCTGCTCGGCCGCCGGCGGCACCGGCTCGGGCGCCTTCATCGACCTCGGCCTCCTGCTGCGCTCGCTGCTCCATCCCGCACCCACGGTGGAGCTCGTGCTGCTGCTGCCCGGCGGCTACCACGAGCACCAGCGGCAGCGGGTGAACGCCAACGGCTACGCCGCGCTGATGGAGCTGGAGCACGCGATGCGGCCGAACCCTCAGCCGCCTTTCGTCGAGGCCTGGGCCGAGCACCAGGGGCCGGCCCAGAACATCGCGCCCTATGACGACGTATACCTGCTCGACACCCGCAACGTGCTCGACGACGGGCTCGACTCGGTCGAGGACCTGTACGACATGGCGGCAGACATCCTGTTCGAGGATTTCGGCGCCAGCGAGTTCGCCGCCGCCAAGCGCTCGATCGCGGTGAACCAGGCGCAGCACAAGATCGACAACTACGAGCCGCCGCTGCCGCCCCATCTCGGCCGGCAGTCGCTGCGCTACAGCCAGCTGTTCTCCACCTTCGGCCAGGCGACCATCGACACCAAGAGCCGGGTCGCGGTGGACGCCGCCGCCGCGGTCGCGTCCAAGGCGATGCTCAAGGCGTATTTCAACGTTGCCCTGGAAGACTCCGGGCGGCTGCCGACGCCTGCCGAGCGCGACGACTTCCTCGAGCGGCAGTTCTTCCTGCAGCCGACCGCCTTCCACCACGTGCTGCCGGGGGCTGCCGACGCGTCCGCCATCAACGAGCCGTTCCTGCTCGACCGGCTGCTGGAGGACGAGACCGGGCAGCAGGTCGCAGCAGAGATCGACCGCGACCTGCTCGCCACCTACCAGTCGGAAGGGTTCCAGACCGCAGACCCGCGCAACCTGCCGACCCTGGTCCTGCGCGAGTTCGAGCAGCGGCACGGCGACGTGATGGGCACCATCCGGCACAAGACCGGCTCCGGCCTCGCCGCCGACCGGATCCTGGCCACGCGGCAGCGCCTGTCCGCGGAACGGCGCGGCACCGGCCCGGCGGGCCTGCGCGCGGTGCTCTACGACTACCTCGACCAGCGCGAGCGCGGCGGCCTCGACTACACCATCCGCCTAGTCGAGGATTCGAAGCTGCGGCTCGAGACCGAGATCGCCCGGCTGGACGAGGTGGAGGCGCGCTACGCGTCCCGCGCCGGCGATACCCAGCACCGCTTTGAGCAGTCGCTCGACAACCTGCGCGAAGCCGTCAACCGCCGCTTCCCGTTCGGCCCCGACCGTCGTGCCGCCGAGCGCTACCTGGAGCACCTGCGCACCGAGACCTCATACTACCTCGCCATGCAGCTGCGCCGGCAGGCGGCGGTGGAGGCACGCCTGTTCCTGCGCGAGATGTCGGAGGCGCTCGGCACGCGGCGCGGCCAGGACGCGGACGGCAACACCTTGTGGGACGGCGCCGTCGCCGAGCTGGTGCAGGGCCGTGTGCTGGTGCGCCACACCCTGGCGGAGTTCGACGCCGAGATCGCGCTGCTTCGTGACGCGGTGTCGCGGCGCGACGCCGGCACCTTCGTGGTGCTCCCCGAGGCGGACGCGGACGCGCGCGCCATGCTCGCCAGCGACCCGGCCGAGATCGAGCGCTGGGCGGCGGAGATGTTCCGCGACGAGGGCGGCTCGCGCACCCTGTTCCCGATCCTGCGCGACGACGGGGCGCGCGCCCTGCTGCTCAACCGGCTGCGCGGCTTCGCCCGGGTGCAGCTCGCCCCGCGCACCGAGGCGCTGCGCTCGGCGCAGTCAATCCTGCTCGACATGAGCGCTCGCGACCGCATCGCCCTGTTCGGCCGCGCCATGGTCCGCGCGATGCCCTGGCTCGACGCGTCGTTCGACCATCTCGGCGCCGGCTTCGCCATGGGGCCGCGCTACACCCTGCTGATTGCGGTGGACGACAAGGAGGCGTTCGAGCGCAACTTCCGCGGCGAGATCGAGCAGGTGGTGCCCACCGGCAGGCTCGGCATCGGGCCGCCGCAATACCTGAACTCCGGGCTCCGCGACCGCATCCTGATCTATTGCGAGCTGAGCGGCATCCCGCTCGACAGCATCGATCCGCTGCGCTCCGAATGGCGTGTCTCCTACCAGCTGGAGCAGAAGCGGCCGCTGCCGCTGCACACCCACCGGCAGAGCGAGCGGTTTCCCGATCCCGTGGTGCCGAGCACGCGCGAGATCGAGGAGATGCGTCGCAACATGGGGCTGTTCATCCGCGGCGTCGCGTACGGCATCCTCCAGCGCGGCGCGCGTCCGGGACAGCCGTACCAGATCGACCTCGGCGGCGGCGACTGGGGCGATGCCGGCACCGAGCGGATCATACGCGGCAGCGGCTTTTCCCGGCACCGCGACAAGGTGCAGACCCGGATCGAGGCGTTCGAGCGGAGCCTGAGCCCGATCCAGCTGCTCGCCGCCGCCGCCCTGATCGGCTGGACCGGGGAGCGGGTGTATGCCGCGCGCCTCCAGCGCATCGGGCCGACCCAGACCGACCGCATCCCCGGCCTGGTGCAGATCCTGGCCGCCGAGCTGTCGCGGCAGATGCGCGACCGCGCGGCCGCCATGGCCGGCGCGCCGGGCGATCCGGACGCGCTGTCGGACCGGCTCCGACGCACGATCCCGGACTGGACCGAGGCGCTGCCCGGAAGTGCGGGTGATGCCGATCCGCACGACGCCAACAGCGATCCGAACGACCTTCCGGAGGCGCGGGCGCAGGACAAGCGGCGGATCGTGCCCGCCCGCTTCGCCACCGAGGCGCTGCAGCGGGTCGCGGCGGAGGCGCCCGCGGCCGCTCCGGGAATGGTGTCAGAAAGTGGTGTCATCCAATGCTGGCACCTGTCGATCGCCAGGCAGCTGTCCGGCCCGTTCGGCCTGCCGCAGCTCCGGAGCCTCGCCGCCCAGGGCACGCTCAAGGAGGGCACCAACGTCCGCCTGCTGGGCAGCACCGCCTGGCAGCGGGTGCGCGACGTGCCGGTGCTGCTGGCGCTGCTGCGCGACACGCTGCCGGAGGACGAGGACGCGCTGCCGGATGACGAGTAGGGGCCGCTGGGGCGTCCTGCTGGCGCTGCTGCCTGGGGTTGTCCAGGCCCAGGAGGTGCCGCCGGCGCAGGCGGAGGCGGTGGTGGCGCCCTGGCTGCAGCAGGTGTTGGAGAACGCGCCGGCGAACCGGCCGGTGCCGTGGCAGGACCAGGCGAGCGGCCTGTCCGGCACGATCGTGGCCGGGACGGCGAGCTTCTCCGGCCGCCCGTGCCGCGCCTTGCGCTACACCGTGCAGGGCGCCTCGGAGCAGCTGACGGTCGCCGGCGAGCGCTGCCGCGAGCCGGACGGGCGATGGGTGGCGGGGCGGGTGGCCGACCGGATCGCCGAGGCGCCGGCAGCCAGCGTGCCGGCAGCGAGCCTGCCGGTGGCCAGCCTGCCGGCGGCCAGCCCGATCGTCCGAAACCTCCAGGCGGCGCTGCGGCGACTTGCCT
>CAXTOD010000151.1:0-6822 GCA_964245705.1 uncultured Acetobacteraceae bacterium | reverse complement strand
GGCCCCGCCGCCCCCCGGTTGCGCTCGGCGGCGGCGGGAGCGCGTCCAGGGCAGAGCCCTGGTCACCGCGGCGGCTGCGACCCGCTGTCCGGCCGTATCATGTGGAAGAACGCGCGGGGCTCCACCTCGATGTAGGCGGTCGGCCCTCCCCCGCGCAGGATCGGGCGGGCGGCGGCGGTGTCGTAGACGCCGTCCTGGATCAGGCGGCGGTCGATGTGCACCGCGACCACCTGGCCCAGGGTGAGCCAGGTCTGCAGGGCGCGGTTGTCCAGGTCGTGCAGCTGGACCTGCTGCAGCAGCCGGCACTCGAAGGCGACCGGGCTTTCGCCGATGCGGGGCACGCCGACCAGGCGGCTGGGCGTCGGGGTGAGGCCGGCCAGGGCGAACTCGTCCACCTCCGGGCCGGTGGTGGCGGAGCTTGCGTTCATCTGCTCGGCCAGCGGGCGGGTGGCGAGGTTCCAGACGAACTCGCGGGTGGCGGCGATGTTGGCGACGCTGTCCTTCCAGCCGGTGGAGGAGAAGCCGATGACCGGCGGCGTGTAGTTGAAGGCGTTGAAGAAGCTGTAGGGCGCCAGGTTCAGGATGCCGGCCGGGCTCCGGCTGGCGATCCAGCCGATCGGGCGGGGACCGACGATGGAGTTGAAGGGGTCGTGGCGCAGGCCGTGGCCCGAGGAGGGCTCGTAGGAGTGCATCCCGGCTTCGGGGATGGTCGGGTTGGTCAATGGAAGCGTCCTGGACGTGGGGTGTGGGCGTGGCAGCGGTGTCGCTCCAACGGCGGGACGTTGGAGGTTGTTGCCGGGTTGGGCGGGAAACAACCTCGGTCGCCACGGCCGGGCTTCGTGGTCAGCGCGGAGGATGGTTGTTCCGCCAGCCTGGCGCAGCGGGCGGTGCGGTTTCCAGGGCCGGCCGCACGATCTCCTCCACGGCCTGGGCCGAGGTCAGGTGCGCCGCCCTGTGCTCCAGCCCGAGTCCCAGCAGCGTCAGGGCGATGCATTGCTGGACGAGCGAGGCCGCCTCACGCGGCGTCATGGTTTGCAGCCGCGAGAGCAGCACCGCGGTCTGCCCGACGACCGTCAGCAACGCCGCCTCGATCGACGGCGTCACCAGCTGGCCGGTCCGCAGGCCCTCGGTGATGTCGTGCAGGAGGCCGGTGTTCATCGGCGAGTCGACCGACAGGGCGTCCACCCAGACGTTGGTGAGGATCCGTGCCTCGTCCGGGAAGGTCAGGGCGAGGCGCGCATACACGGCCATCGCCCGGGCGATGCGGACGGCCGGCTCCGCCGACGACGCGTTGACGGCGGCGATCTGTCCCTCCTCCTTCGCGCGGATGGCCTTGCAGACCTCGTCGACAAGCGCCTGCTTGTCGGCGAAGTGGTTGTAGAACGAGCCCTTGGCGACTCCGGCTGTATGGACAATATCGTCAACCGTGAAGCCGTCGCGGGATCGGGCGGCCATCAGCCCGCGGGCCGCCGACAGCAGCGCCTCACGGGTGCGGGTGCGTCGGCGCGGCTGTGCGTCGAGCGCTCCGTTTGCGGCTTCGCTGGCCGGCAGCACACGTTTTCTGGTTCGATCGGTCATGACAATCGCCTATCCTTTCGGCGCGACGCGGATCGCGATGCCGTGGCTGCCCGCACCGGATGGCGGTGAAACATCTTGTCTGAAGTGACTGAATGGTTCATATAGCGCGTCACCAGCGGGAGGAAAAGGCGATAGGCGTGCAAGCGACATCGGACCGGTCATGAGCACGGTCCTGGTCACCGGCGGTTCCGGGTTCGTCGGCTCGCATTGCATCGTGCAGCTGCTGGCGCAGGGACACGCGGTGCACGCGTCGGTGCGCCATCCCGGGCGCGAGTTGGGGGTGCGCGCGATGCTCGGCGAAGGCGGCTATGCGGGTCCTGCCGACCGCGTGAGGTTCTTCGCCGCCAGCCTCGAGGACGACGCGGGCTGGGCGCAGGCGGCCGAAGGGTGCGACTACGTGCTGCACGTGGCATCGCCGTTCCCGCAGGTGGTGCCGGCGCACGAGGACGAGCTGGTCAGGCCCGCCCGGGACGGGGCGCTCCGGGTGCTGCGGGCCGCGCGCGATGCGGGGGTGAAGCGCGTGGTGCTGACCTCCTCGTTCGCGGCCGTCGGCTACGGGCATGCGGAGCGGACGGCACCGTTCGCCGAGGCGGACTGGACCAACCTCGGCGACAGGGAGGTCCTGCCCTACCACACCTCGAAGACGCTGGCCGAGCGCGCGGCGTGGGACTTCGTCGCGGACGAGGGGCGCGGGCTCGAGCTCGCGGTCGTCAACCCGGTCGCCATCTTCGGGCCGCTGCTGGGTGCCGAGCTGTCGACCTCGGTCGTCCTGGTGAAGCGGCTGATGGACGGGAGCGTGCCCGGCTGCCCGCGGCTGTGCCTCGGCGTGGTGGACGTGCGGGACGTCGCGGACCTCCATCTCCGCGCCATGACGCACCCGGCCGCGAACGGGCAGCGCTTCGTCGCGGTGGCGGGCGACTTCCTGATGGTCCAGGACGTGGCGAGGGTTCTCAGGTCCGGAATGGGCGAGGCCGGACGGCGCGTGCCGACCCGGCAGCTTCCGGACTGGCTGCTTCGCCTGTCCGCGGTGGCGAACCCGGAGGTCAGGCTGATCCTGCCCGAGCTCGGCAAGCGGAAGAACGCCACGAGCGCGAAGGCGCGGCACCTGCTCGGCTGGACGCCGCGGTCGCGCGAGGAGGCGGTTCTCGCCACGGCCGAAAGCCTGGTGCGGCTGCGGCTTCTGCGGGCTTCCGCTCCCGCCAGGCGGTTGTCGGGCTTCAGCCCTCGGGCTGCGGTCGCCGCCCGGCCGTAGCGGGCGGATGAGGTTCAGGCCGAGGATGGGCCGGGATCGAGGCGGCGGCGCATCAGGCGGTGCGGCAGGGTGACCTCGATGAAGGACGGACCTTCGGGAACGTAGCCGAGGCGGGCGTAGAAGCCGGTCGCGGTTTCGCGGGCGGACAGCCTGGCCTCGATGGCGCCGATGCGGCGGAGCTCGGTTTCGGCGTGGCGCAGCAGCAGGGTGCCGAGGCCGCGGCCGGCCAGGGCGGGGTCGATCGCCATCTGGCGCAGCTTGGCGCTGTTGTTCCGGTCGGGCGGCAGCAGCAGCACCGTGCCGGCGAGGGTGTCGTCGAGCCAGAGTGCCAGGTGGACCTGGTCGGCCTCGGCGGCCAAGTCGGCATCGGTGAAGCGGAGGCCGAGCGGGGCGCGCAGCACGCGATGGCGGAGCGCCACCATCGCGTGCCACGCGTCGCTGCCGAACGCTCCCGCGCCGATCCTCGGCTGCACCCGGTTCCGGTCGTCAGCCGTGCGTGGTCGCGGCGACCGACTTGGCGGCGGCGGCCCACCCGTTGACCAGGTTGGTGGCGTTGACCGAGCCGATGCCGGTGGCGAAGTCCCAGCCGGTGCTGGTACCGTAGGCCTTGGCGTAGCTCCCGCTGGTGGTGGACAGCACGCCGTTCCTGCCGCTGGGCAGGTAGCAGTCGGTGGTGCCGGTGCAGTTCACGTCCATGTCGCCCTGCGTGACGTCGTAGAAGGTGCAGCCGCTGGCGGTGGCGTTGCCGCTGGTGGAGTTGCAGGACGGGTTGCCGGCGCTGCCGTATTCGGTGGCGGCGAGGGCGTAGTAGACCGGGTTCGGGTTGCCCTGGCGCGCACCCTGGCGCTGGTTCACCAGGGCCTGGATGCCGGCCAGGATCGGCGAGGCGAACGAGGTGCCGCCGGCGCCGGACCAGCCGCTGGGCGCGCCGGTGCAGGCAGCGCCGCCGTCGGCGGTGTCGGAGTCGCAGAACACGTAGTAATGGCCCCAGACGCCGTTGGCGGCGAACAGCGACACGTCGGGCAGGTCGCGCACGCCGTCCTTCGGGTTGCCGACCAGCGCCTGCCAGGAGGGTTTCGCCGTGCCCTTGCAGGTGCCGCCGACCACGCCGGAGCGGGACGGCGTGCCGGTGGCGCAGCCGCTCGGGCCGCCGGAGCCGCTGGCGGTGGTCAGGTAGTACTCCTTACCCATGGAACTGTTGCAGAAGCCGGCTGAGCCGTAGGGGGTGCTGTATCCCGCAGCGGTCGACAGCAGGGCACTGGCGCAGGAATCGTTCCAGGGGATCTCGGGGATGTAGCTCCTGGCCGAGCCGTAGGTCGCGGTGTTGGAGGCGTTCCAGTAGGTGGCGGTGGTGCCGGCATAGGTGTCGCCGAAGTCGGTGCCGCCGACCGCAACGTTGTAGGGGGTGGAGGCGAAGCCGCTGACGGCGATGCCGTGGGTGGCCGAGGTTTCGTCGGCGTCGCAGCTGGCAGCACCCTCGTCGCCGGCGGACACGAACACCGACACGCCCATCGCCACCGCCTGCTGGTAGGTGGTGCTGTAGGCGGCGTTGGCGGTGGCGCCGTTCAGCGCCTCGCACTCGCCGTAGCTGATGCTGACGATGGCGGGCGGGCTGCCGTTGTTCAGGAGGTTCTGCAGCGCGATCAGGCCGCCGAAGGTGGTGCTGGTGTCCTTGCACGACGCAAGCTCGATGGCGGCACTGGGTGCTGCGGCGCTGGCCCATTCGGCGTCCAGCGTGGCCTCGCTCTCGTTGCCGGCCACCACGCCCGGGTCGGAGCACGCCTTGCCGCTGCTGGTGGGATGCACCTGGGTGAAGGAGCCGGCGGTGTAGCCGGACAGGCCGAGGGTGGAACGGAAGGTGGTCCAGTCGGCGGCCTTGTAGACGTCGGTGTCCTCGATCACCACGATCGTCTGGCCCTGGCCGGAGGTGCCGGCGCTGAACAGCGGGTTGAGGTCGTAGACCGTGGCGAGGTCGGCCGGGACCACCGCATGGTAGGTCGAGCCGCCGCTGGTGAAGGTGTAGGCCGGGCGGGGCCTGTACTGCGGATGCGGCCGGAAGTCGTTGAGCGACACGATGCCGCGGATGATGCCGGCAAGGGCCGCGGGCACGGTCGGGTCGCTCGCGTTGGCGATGTGGGTGACGCCCTTCACCGCAAACCGGTGGATGGCGGTGCCGAAGGCGGTGCGCACGGCGGCAGCGGTGCCGGAAAAGTCGATCACCATCCGGTTGGGCTGCACCTCGTTGACGGTGAAGCCATGGTCCTGCAGCCAGGCGACCACAAGCTGCACGTCGGATGCCGACGGGCCGAAGCGGGTGCCGAACTCGGTGGCGGTCAGCCAGGCGTGGTAGTCGGGCGAGCGGGGATCGTTCAGGCCGGCGATGAAGCTGTCGAGGGCGGCGGCGGTGGCGGCGGGACGGTTCAGGAGCAGCTGCATGTGGTCGAGGAGGCGGTCGTCGGCGACCGCGCCAAGATCGTTCGCGTTCGTGGCCTCCGGACGAAGGTTGCCGGGAAGGGGCACGGTCTGCCGGTCGTCGATGGTGGCGGTGACCAGCCGGTCCGCGGCCTGCGCGACGGACCGCGTCGCGGGGACGGCCAGCGCGACCAGGCCGAGGGCCAGAACGGTTCGCAGCTTCGAGGACATGCGCTTCTCCGCGACAGGAACATCATCCGGTCGGTGCGGGACGCCCACTCCCGACCGGCCGGCGCATTAGGCAAAAGCCGCGCAGGCGTTGCAACGGGAGAAGCCGGCGCGGCCGTCCCATGATTGAGACGATGTGCCCAGCGGGCTCAGGCCGACAGGGAAAGCCGCGCCCGGGCAGGTGCGATCAGGCGTTGCCGTTGTTGAGCAAGGCGGCGTCGCCCGCCTGCTCGGCCCTGAACGCGTTGCCGGCGCCGGCGAGCACGCCGGCCGCATAGGAGGAATAGCCGGCGGCATAGCCGGACTGGTTGATGTCGCCGGTGTTGTAGCCGTCGAGGCCCTTGGCGACGTTGCCGCCGGCCTGGTCGATGTACATCCGGATGATCCGGGCGCCCATGTCGGCGCCTTCGGCAACGTTGGACGGGGCGTTCCAGACGCCGGGGTTGACCTGGAGCAGGCCGCCATTGGCGGCGTCGCTGCCGCCCAGCTTGCCATCCACGTTGTCGCCGGACTCGACCGCGGCGTCGCCGGCCAGGAGGTAAGGGCTGAGGCCGTTGGCGTTCGCCGCCGCAGTCAGTTCGGCGCCATACTTTATGCCCTTGAGCGGGCCGTCGAGCGCCTCGTGGTTGGTGGGATCCTCAGGGCCGATCGGGCCCATGGGCGGCCCCTGCTCGTCCTGCCCGCCCCCGTTGAGCGGCTTGGGAGCCGGGCCGTCATTGAAGTCCGGGTCGATCAGGCTTTGCGGGTTGGACGGGTTGCCGAGCACGGCGCCGCTCGTGGCGCTGCCCGGCGAGCCGGTCGTGGCCGCCGCGTCGGGCGAGCCGGTTCCTGTCTGGCCGGTGGCTTCCGGACCGGTGGCTGCGGGGCTGCCGGTTGCGGGACCGGCGGCTGCGGGGCTGGTGCCGCTCGAACCGGTGCCCGTCGGAGCAGCGTCCGCGGACTGCGTTCCGTGGGACGAGGGGCTGGCGGATGTTCCCTCCAACAGGCCGATCAGGGTCTGGAGGACGTTGACGAGGTCCCGCTCGACCGCGGCCGAGCTTCCGCCCGGCTGCCCCGACGCCTGCGACCCGCTGCCGGACAGGAAATCCTGGATGCTCTGCTCGAATGCCGTCTCGTTCGCTGCGCTCGGAGCCGGCGACGGGGCCTCAAGCGTGTCCGTCGCGCCGTTCCAGGAAACGTTATTGACCATGGCTGCCGAACCTCTTCCTGACGTTCCAGAGGATGTTGGACAGTGTCTCGCCTGTTGTTGAGGCTAGACCGGTCTTCGGCGTCACGGCAAGCGCGGTCGGCTCGGCGCTGTGGGCTGGCTTTCCCCGCGGCGCCGGCCCGACGCCTGGCGGTTGGAATGCGGC
>CAXTOD010000150.1:4053-6871 GCA_964245705.1 uncultured Acetobacteraceae bacterium | reverse complement strand
GCGGAGAACACCTGGGTGCCGCCCGGATAGAGGCCGGCCGGGAACCCGGCCGTCACCTGTCCGGTTCTGCCGTCATGAGCCCGCACCCATCCCTTGCCAGCCTGCCCGTCCCGCAGCGCGCCGCCTTTCTGCTCGACTTCGACGGCACCCTGGTGGACATCGCGCCCACGCCCGAATCGGTGGTGGTGCCGGAGCGTCTGCCCGACACCCTGCGCGCCCTGCGCGCCCTGTGCGGCGGCGCGCTGGGCCTGGTCAGCGGCCGGCCGATCGCGCAGATCGACCATTTCCTGCCCGGCATCCCGTACGCGGTGGCAGGCGAGCACGGCATCGCGGTGCGCCACGCGCCCGACGCCGCGGTGGAGCGGGCGGTGCTGCCGGTGGTGCCGCCGGACTGGCTCGACGCCGCGGAACGCATGGCGGCGGCGCATCCGGGTGCCCGTGTCGAGCGCAAGCACACCGGCTTCGTGCTGCATTTCCGTGCCGTGCCCGAGGCCGCCGAGCCGTTGCGGGCCGAGGCGGAGGCGCTGCTGGCAGGCGACGGGGTGCACCGGTTCCACCTGCAGCCGGCGAAGATGGCCTGGGAGATCAAGCCCGCCGGCGTCGACAAGGGCTCGGCGGTCAGGCTGCTGATGCAGCGCCCGCCCTTCGCCGGGCGGCTGCCGGTCTTCGTCGGCGACGACGCCACCCACGCGCCGGGCATCCGCGGCGGGGGGGCGCGCGGGGGGGGGGGGGCCCGCACCCCGGCCGACTCCCCCCCCCCGCCCGCGTCCCGGGCCGGGCGCGGCGGCCTCGCCGCCACGCCCGCCGGAGCGGGAGCATGGAAAGCCGGGCCAGGGAAAGCCGGACCAGGGGAAGCCGGGGCATGGGCCGGCTAGTCGTCGTGTCCAACCGGGTGCCGTCGCCGCGCGAGGTGAGCCAGGCGGCGGGCGGCCTGACGGTGGGGCTGGCGGACGCGATCAAGGGACAGCCCAGCCTGTGGTTCGGCTGGTCGGGCAGCTCCACCGCCAGGGAGGGCAGCGACCCGGCCCCGAGCGTGGTCGAGCAGGGGGGCGTCACCTACGCCACCATCGACCTGACCGCCCGGCAGCACAAAGGCTTCTACCAGGGCTTCTCCAACGGCATCCTGTGGCCGGTCTGTCATTACCGGCTCGGGCTGATGCAGTACAGCCGCGAGGAGCTGGACACCTACCTGGAGGTCAACGCCCGGTTCGCCCGCGCACTCAAGCCGCTGCTGCGGCCGGACGACACGATCTGGGTGCAGGACTACCAGCTGTTCCCGCTCGGCGCGGCACTGCGGCGCGACGGGGTCGGCAACCGGATCGGCTTCTTCCTGCACATCCCGTTCCCGCCGGAGCAGCTGTTCCGCGCCCTGCCTGGCGCCGACCTGCTGCTGGCCGACCTCGACGGCTACGACGTGGTGGGCGTGCAGACCGAGCAGGACGCGGCCAACATGAACGGCGCGCTCCACGCGGTGGGCGTGGCGGTGCGGGCACGGGCGTACCCGATCGGCATCGACCCGAAATTCTTCGCCAGACAGGCGGCGCGCGGCGAGAGCAGCAAGGAAATGGGCCGGCTCACCCAGGCGCTGAACGGCCGCGCGCTGATCCTGGGGGTGGACCGGCTGGACTATTCCAAGGGCATCCCGGAGCGGTTCCGCGGCTTCGAGCGGCTGCTGCAGCGGTTTCCCGCCCATCGCGGCACCGTGTCGTTCATGCAGATCGCCCCGGTGTCGCGCGGCGAGGTGGCGGAATACAAGGCGCTGCGCCGCCAGCTCGACGAGCTCGCCGGCCGCATCAACGGCGACTGGGCCGAGATCGACTGGATCCCGTTGCGCTACATCACCCGTGGCCTGCCGCGAAAGGTGCTGGCCGGCGTGCACCGCCGCGCCGCGGTCGGGCTGGTGACGCCGCTCCGCGACGGCATGAACCTGGTCGCCAAGGAATACGTCGCCGCCCAGGACGCGGCCGATCCCGGGGTGCTGGTGCTGTCGCGCTTCGCCGGCGCCGCGCCCGAGCTCGGCGACGCGGTGCTGGTCAACCCGTACGACCCGGACGAGATCGCCGAGGCGCTCGACCGGGCGCTGACCATGGACCTGCCCGAGCGCCTGCGCCGCTGGGAAGCGATGAACGCCGCCGTGACCCGGGTGACGGCCGCGAGCTGGGCGCGCGGCTTCCTCGACGTTCTGAACAACGCCCACATCCGGGAGGCCGCATGATCGTGCAGGAGCGGAGGGCGGCGGTCGCTGTGCCCCTAGGCGCACCGATCGGCACGTTCTCGGTCCTGGCCGGGGCGTGGGCGCTGGGCTGGGTCTGGTGGGCGCAGCACGTGGCCGGCATGGCGCCCTGTGCGCTGTGCCTGTGGGAGCGCTGGCCGTACCGGGCGCTGGTCGTCCTGGGCGCGCTGCTGCTGGTCCTGGGACGCCTCGGCCGTCCGGTGCGCCGGGCCCTGTCGGCGCTGGTGGTCATCGCCCTGCTGGCGGCGATCGGCCTGGCCGGGCTGCATGTCGGGGTGGAGCAGGGCTGGTGGCCCAGCCCGCTGCCCGAATGCGCCGCCCCGCATTTTTCCGGCGGCACCTTCGCCCAGCGCCTGGCCTCGATGCCGCTTCGCCCGGCCAAGCCCTGCGACGCGCCGAACCGGCTGTTCACCTTTCTGCCGGTGTCGATGACGACGCTGGACCTTCTCTACGCGCTCCTGCTGTTCGGCATCTCGCTCGTGCTGCTGCGCGACCGGTTCGGCGCCGGTCGGCCGGGCCCGGGCGGGGTAGGCTGCCGTCCCCGCCCGGTGGGCGGGCAACCCCCCAGGGGCCGCGGCCCCGCCC
>CAXTOD010000150.1:0-4043 GCA_964245705.1 uncultured Acetobacteraceae bacterium | reverse complement strand
GCCTGGCGGCGGCTGTCGGCTTCGGCCCGGGTGGGGGGCGGGGGGGCGGGGAGGGGCTGGGTACGGCTGCGGCCCGGGCCGGTTCCGGATCAAAGCCCGCTGTGGCCGCGGCCGCGGCCCATGATCAGGCTCACCACGAACAGCACGATGAAGACGAAGAACAGGATCTTGGCGATGGAGGCGGCGCCGGCATAGATGCCGCCGAAGCCGAACACGCCCGCGATCAGGGCGATGACGAGAAAGATCAGGGTCCAGCGCAACAGGTCCACAGCGGGTCATCCTTTCGATCGGGAACCGGAACGGGCACCGGCTGCGTCGCAACGTCGGCGCGCCGGTCCGGTTCTGTGTGCCGGCGTCAGTAGCCGTGGTGCCAATAGTGGCGGTGGTGCCAATGGTGCCAATGGTGGTGGTAGCGCGGCCCGACGACCACGCGGATCTGCGCGTCGGCGGCGGGCGCCGCCAGCGTCAGGCCGAAGCCCAGCATCGCGCTGAGCAGGATGAGCGTACGCATCGTGTCTCCTGTTGAGGATGGATGTTCCTGTGCCTTAACGCGCCGAAACACGTTTCGGCTGCATCATCATGAGCATCTCCAGTTGTTCCGCCCGGTGCGCCGCCGTGTGCGCCGACAGGATGCGCCGCCGCGCCGCCCGTCCGGCTCTCAGGCGCCGCTCCTCCGGCCAGCGCAGCAGCGACAGCACGTCCGCCGCGGTGTCGGCCAGCATGATGTCGCGGCCCGGCTCCAGCACGTCGGCGATCCCGTCCCAGCGGTCCGACACGATCGGGCAGCCGCAGGCGCCCGCCTCGAACAGCCGCACGCTCGGGCTCCAGCCGGCGCGGATCATGTCGGCGCGGGTGACGTTCAGGGTCCATCCGCAGGCGGAATAGAAGTCCGGATGCGCGTCCGGAGGAAGGTGCGCGATGCGCTCGACGTTGGGAGGCCAGTCGATCCCATCCGGATATTGCGGTCCCGCCACCACGAAGGACCGCTCCGGCGCCAGCCGCGCCGCCTGGATCAGCAGGCGCTCGACGGTCGGCTGCCGGTCGTCGCTGTAGGTGCCGAGATAGCCGAGGTCCCAGCGGCGCGCGGACCCGGTCGGGCGGTAGCGCGCGGGATCGACCGAGCAGTAGAACCCTTGCGCGTTCCGGACGCCGAACTCCCGTTCCAGCCGGCGCAGCGTGGGCCCGGCGGTGAAGGAAAGCAGCAGGTCGAACCCCGGCAGCACGTCCCGCGACACGTAGGCGCAGTCGCCCCGTTCCAGCGCCGCCACCGTGACCGGCGTGTCGATGTCGTAGAAGGCGACCACGCCCCTGGCCCATGCCTGCACCCGCCGCGCGACCGCGATCCCGTCCGGCACGTAGGAGCCGACGATCACCGCATCGGCGGAGGCGACCGCGTCCGCATGCCGGTCGAGCCCGTCCAGCCCGTCGTACAGCGCCAGCCGGCAGAAGCCCGGGTCGGGCAGGTCGCGGTTCTGCGCGTACCACGGCATGTCCCGCTCGAGGAACAGGACCTCGTGGCCGCGCGCGGCGAACGCCGCCAGCAGCGCGCGGTAGGTGGTGGCGTGGCCGTTGCCCCAGGACGAGCTGAGGCTGAGGCCGAGCACGACCAGGCGCATCAGTGTCGCGCCCGGCGCACCGCCACCGCGTCGGTCAGCACCTGTTCCAGCAGCGCCGCGCGGCGGTCATAGGTGTGCTGCGCCAGGATGCGGGCGCGGGCCCGCGTGCCGACCGACCGCGCCCGCTCCGGCGTGAGCGCGCTCAGGTGCTCCGCCACGTCCTGCCCGTCGCGGGCGACCAGGATCTCCTCGTCCGGCTGGAGGAACAGCTCGATGCCTTCCCAGGAGTCGGTGATCAGGCAGGCGCCGGCGCCGGCAGCCTCGAACACCCGCGTCGCGGGCGAGAACCCCACCGCCGCCATGCTGTCGCGCGCGACGTTCAGCACCGCGCGCGCCGACGCGTTCAAGGCGTTGTGCGCGGCGGTGGGCACGTGGCCGATTGCGTGAACGTTGTTCACAAGCGCCTTGTCGTGCCAGCCGGAGCCGCCGAGCAGGAACCGCTCCTCCGGAAGCAGGGTGGCGGGGCGGAGGAAGAACTCCTCGATCCGTGCTTCCCGGTCGGGCAGCCGGTTGGCCAGCAGCGAAAGCGTCGACGCGTAGGCCGGATCGGGCGGCACCGGATGGTGGGTGTCGGGGTCGAGCGCATTGTAGATCGGCACGCAGGCATGCGCGCCGAAGCCGAGATACGCGTCGCGCACCGGATCGCCGCCGCCATAGGTCAGCACCAGGTCCAGCGTCGGCAGCACCACGCGCAGCGGATGCCCGTCCGAGCCGCGCAGCTCCGCCAGCGTCGCCGGGGCGTCGACGTCGAGAAACGCGCGCACCGCGTCCACCGTGCGCGCGTTCAGGATGCCGGCCAGCAGCGCGTCGTCGAACACGCCGACGCCGCTGCACTTGATCACCACCTCGGCCTCGCCCGCCTCGGCCAGCGCCCCGCGGACGCCCTCCGGCGTCGCCGGGTAGACCACCACGCGGGCCCAGTCCGGCGGCGCGATGTCGCGGTGCTGCTGTCGTCCGAACGCGTCTGGTTCCAGGAAGACGATGCCATGCCCGCGCCTGGCCATGGCGCCGAACAGGCCGCGGTAGTAGGTCGCCGCCCCGTTCCAGTACGAGGACAGCAGGCTGGAGCCGTACAGCGCGATCTTCATGCGACGGTCCCACACGCGGCGAGGATCGCCATCAGCTCGTCCACCCGGTGCGCGCAGCTGTGACGCGCCAGGATGGTCTCGCGCCCGCTGCGCGCCACCGCGGCGGCCAGCGCCGGGTCCTCGCGCAGCGCGCGCAGCTGCACCGCCATCTCCTTGCCGTCGCGCGCGGTGAGGAAGTCCTGGCCAGGCCGGAACAGCCGCTCGCTGTCGTGCCAGGGCGCGCTGACCAGCGGGATGCCGCAGGCGAGCGCCTCGAACATGCGTATCGTCGGGATCCCGGGCAGCGCCTCGACGTAGGGGCGGCGCGGCACGTGCAGCGTCATGCGGTGTCGGGCGAAGGCGTGCGGCGCGTCGGCGTTGGCGATCCAGCCGCCATAGCCCAGCCCGGAGCCGCGCAGCCGCTCGAGCGCCGCCGCCGGGTAGCGCACGCCGTGCACGACGCCGGAGAGTTGCAGCCGGCGGGCCGGCTCGATCAGGAACGCGTCGAGCTCGCGCTCGCGCTCGCCGTCGCCCCAGTTGCCGATCCAGATCAGGTCGGCCTGCGGGCGCACCTCGCCGATCGGGCGGAACAGTCGCGTATCGGCCGCCTCGTGCCAGGTGAAGGCGCGGCGTCCCCAGCCGGCGCGCAGGTAGCGCTCCCGCAGGGTCTCGCCGAACGCCAGCACGGCGTCGTAGTCGGCCAGTGCCAGGCCCGCGATCGCCTCGGCGTCCGAGACCCCGCGATGGTGGGTGTCGTGGAACAGCAGGGTGAAGCGGCCGCCGCGCCGGCGCAGCGTGCCCACCTCCGCCACCACCGCCGGATCGGTCCACTCGTGCACGATCACCACCGTCGCGTCGGCGAGAACCGAGGCGTGGTCGAAGCCGGGCCCGTAGGATCGCGTGACGAGCTCGGGGAAATCCTTCTCGAAGCGGTCGAGGGCGGCCGGCCCCTGGTCGGCGAGCAGGTTGCTGCGGCTCCAGCCCGCCTCCGGTTCGAGTGCCAACGCACGATGGCCGCGCGCGGCGAGCTCGCGCAGCACGCCGCGCAGGAAATGCGCGTTGCCGTGGTTCCAGTCAGAGCGGAGCGAGTGGGTGTAGAGCACGAACCGCACGTCAGCCCGCTCCGCGCCGCATCGCCTCGCCGTAGGCGACAATCATCCCTTCGAGCTGGCGCGCCGGGGTGAAGCCGGCGGCGATCCGCGCCGCGCGGCCGCCGAGCTCCCGACGCTGCCGCGCATCCCCGGCCAGTGCGGTGATCGCGCCGGCGAAACCGTCGGCCTCGGCCGCCGGCACGAACAGCGCCGCACCGTCCCAGAGCTCGCGGAAGGTCGGTATGTCCGACAGCACCAGCGCCGCGCCC
>CAXTOD010000149.1:0-6872 GCA_964245705.1 uncultured Acetobacteraceae bacterium | reverse complement strand
GTTCCCAGCACGTACTCGCCCGCCAGCACCGTCAGCGCCTCGTCCGGCTCCGGAGGCAGGCCCGCGCCGCTCATGCCTCGAGGCACCGGCGCAGGCTCACCAGCCCGCGGCGCACCCAGGACTTCACCGTGCCGAGCGGCGAGCGCAGCCGGGACGCGAGCTCGACGTGCGACAGCCCGTCGAGGAACGCCAGCACGATCGCCCGGCGCTGCGCGTCCTCCAGCTCCTGCAGGCAGCGGCGCAGCGACTCGCTGTCGGCCTGTCCGGCCAGCCGGTCGAACGCGTCCGGCGCGTCGTCCGCCTCGTCCCGCCGCTCGATGCCGTACTGCTCGCGCGAGCGCCGGCGCAGGATGTCGATCGCCCGGTAGCGCAGCAGGCTGGCGAGCCAGGCCTCGCCCGCGTTACGCGACGGGTCGAACCGGGCCGCGCCCCGCCACACCTGCACGAACGCGTCGTGCACCGCGTCCGACGCCAGCGCCGGCTGCTGCAGCAGTCGCAGCGCCAGCCCGTACAGCCTGGGCGACTGCAGCTCGTACAGGCGCCGGAACGCCGTCCGGTCGCCCTCGGCGCAGGACCGCAGCAGCCGCGTGGCCTCGGTCTCGACCGGCCGCATCCCTCGCTCGTCCATGCCCGGCCACAGCCCCTTCCGCAGGGACGCCAGCATAGGGCAATCCGGCGCGGCGGTCAGGATGGTCATCGAAACAAGGGACCGGACGAAGGGCGTTCCATGCTGTCGATACGGCCTGCAACCGGTCCCGGATGCCGTCAGCCACGCAGAAAGGCGAGGCAGTCGTGCAGGGTGGGCGCCAGGGCGTGCAGCGGCCGGGCGATCGCGCCGACGATCTCGATATGGTTCACCCCGGGATAAAGCCGCTCCTCGACCGGGCCGCCCCTGGCCCGGATCCGGGCGGCGAGCCGGACCGTGTTCGCGGGCCTGACGGTTCCGTCCGCGGTGCCGGACGCCAGCAGCATCGGCGGGTTGCGCCCGTCCACATGGGTGATCGGCTGCGTCGCGGGACCGGCCAGCCCAGGCCCGAACACGGCCCGCAGCTCGTCGCTGTGAAGGGGCAGGAAGTCGTACGGCCCGGCCAGCCCGACCACGCGCGACAGGTCGCGGCACGGCGACAGGCCCACGTCGCCCAGCAGGGACGGGTCGAGCGCCAGCATGGCCGCGTTGTAGGCGCCGGCCGAGTGGCCGATCAGCGCCGGCGCCGAGGCGTGTCCCCCGTAGCCGGCGACATTGGCCCGGGTCCAGGCCAGCGCCAGCGCGCAGTCCTGCAGGAAGACCGGGTAGCGGACCTCCGGCCACAGCCGGTAGTCCGGGATCACGGTCAGGATGCCGCGCGCCGCGAACGCGTCGCCGACGAAGCGGTACATCGCCCGGTCGCCGCTGTCCCAGGCGCCGCCATACAGGAACACCATCACCGGGAACGGTCCCGTGCCGGCCGGCCGGTAGATGTCGAGGCGCTGCCGCGGTTCGGTCCCGAACGGGATGCCGTCGGCGGCGAGCCGGTCCGTCGCCAGGACGTTCAGCACCGCGGCCGGCGAGCACCCGGACAGCAGCAGTCCGCCCGCGCCGGCCACAAAGCCGCGGCGAGGCAGCATGCGTCCGGGGTTGCCGGCCACGGGTCTCATGTCGGGGATCGTCGTCGCACAGTCGGATACGTCCGTCCGCCCGACGCGGACGCGCCGACCCGGCGCCCATCCGTCTAGATGGCTGGGGTTTCCACTTGTTTAACGCTGCCGCCCGACGCCGCCGCCGCCGGCGCCGCGGTCAGCCCGACAGCGGCCGGGCCACCTCCTCCAGCGACCTGCCTTCGCAGTCGACCCCGAACCGGAGCGCCATCAGCCCGCCCGCCAGCATCAGCAGTGCTGCGGCGCCATAACCCAGCGACAGCGGCACGTTGCCGCCCATCTGGATCAGCCGGGCGAACAGGTACGGCGCGCCGACCCCGCCGATCAGGGTGCCCAGCACGTAGAAGATCGAGATCGCCAGCGCCCGCGTTTCCAGCGGGAAAATCTCGCTCGCGGTCAGGTAGGCCGCACTGGCCGCAGGAGAAGCGAAGAAGAAGACCGCCATCCAGCCGATCGTCTGGGTCAGCGCGGTGAGCCGGCCGGCCGCGAACAGCACGGCCACCCCCAGCATCAGCACGCCGGCGGTGCCGTAGGTGGCGAAGATCATCCGCCGGCGTCCCACGGTATCGAACAGCCGCCCCAGCAGGAACGGGCCGAGGACGTTGCCGATCGTCAGCGGCAGGATGAACAGCCCGACCCGGCCTGGCGCCACCCCTTCGGAATGGGTCAGCACCTGGCCATAGGTGAAGAACACCGCGTTGTACAGGAATGCCTGCGCCACCATCAGCAGCAGCGCCAGCGCCGAGCGGATCTTGTAGCCGTTGATCATCGCCTTGAAGATCAGCTCGAAGCTGAAATTGCGCCGCGGATGCACCGTGATCGTCTGGCACACCGGCTCCGGCGTCACCCCGGTCGCGGTTTCCACCCAGGCCTCGATCTGCCGCGTGGTCGCCTCCGCCTCCTCGACGAAGCCGTGGGTGAGCAGCCAGCGCGGGCTTTCCGGCACCCAGTGGCGCAGGAACAGCACCACGAACGCCATCACGCCCCCGGCTGCGAAGCCGATCCGCCAGCCTTGCGCCACCATGCCGTGGCGGGTCAGCAGCAGCGCCACCACCGCGCCCAGCGCCGCGCCGATCCAGAACGACCCGTTCACGAACAGGTCGACCCGGCCGCGCACCTTGGCCGGGATCAGCTCGTCGATCGCCGAGTTGATCGCCGCGTACTCGCCCCCGATCGCGAAGCCGGTCAGGAAGCGGAACAGCACGAAGCTCATCGGCCCCCAGGCGCAGGCGGTGCCGAACACGCTCACGATGTAGAGCCCGAGCGTCACGTTGAAGATCCGCTTGCGCCCGACCTGGTCGGTCAGCCGGCCGAACAGCAGCGCCCCCAGCACCGCGCCGGTGAGATATGACGAGGCGGCGGTGCCGACCTGCATCATCGACAGCCCGAGCGTCCGGCGGTCCTGCAGGATCGGCCCGATCGAGCCGACGATGGTGACCTCCAGCCCGTCCAGGATCCAGGTGATCCCGAGGGCGGAAACCACCAGCATGTGGAAGCCCGACCAGGGCAGCCGGTCGAGCCGGGCCGGGATGTCGCTCTCGACCGCGGGCAGCTCGAGAGTGGACGACACCCGGGCTACCGCCCGATCCGGGCGACCAGCGCGTCCACCACGGTCGGGTCGGCCAGGGTCGACACGTCGCCGAGCTGCTCGTGCTCGCCGGTCGCCACCTTGCGCAGGATGCGCCGCATGATCTTGCCGGACCGCGTCTTCGGCAGGTCCGGCACCAGCAGCACCCGGTCCGGCACCGCGTAGCGGCCCAGCATGTGCCCGACATGGCGCGCGATCTCCGCTTCCAGCGCCGGCTCGGCCTCGCCACCGCCGCGCAGGATCACGAACGCCATCAGCGACTGCCCCTTGACCTCGTGCGGCACGCCGATCACCGCACTTTCCGCCACCGCCTCGTGCGAGCCGATCGCCGCTTCCACCTCGGCCGAGCCGATCCGGTGGCCGGACACGTTGACCACGTCGTCGACCCGCCCGGTGATCCAGTAGTAGCCATCCGCGTCGCGACGCGCGCCGTCGCCGGAGAAGTAGAGCCCGGGATGGGCCGCGAAGTAGGTCTGCACGTAGCGGTCGTGGTCGCCCCAGACGGTGCGGGCCTGCCCGGGCCAGGAGCGGGACAGGCACAGGTGGCCTTCCGCCTCGCCCTCCATCACCCTGCCCTCCGGGCTCACCAGCACCGGGCACACCCCAGGCAGCGGCAGGGTGGCGGAGCCCGGCTTCTGCGCCACCGCGCCGGGCAGGGGCGCTATCATGATGCCGCCGGTCTCGGTCTGCCACCAGCTGTCGACCACGGGGCAGCGCCCGCCGCCCACCCGCTCGTGGTACCACAGCCAGGCTTCCGGATTGATCGGCTCGCCGACCGAGCCCAGCACGCGCAGGCTGTCGCGCGAGCTGCCGGCGAGCGCGGAAGCCGGCTCGCGCATCAGCGAGCGGATCGCGGTGGGTGCCGTGTAGAAGCCGCGCACCGTGTGCTTGTCGATCACCCGCCACCAGCGGCCCGGCTCCGGCCAGGACGGCGTGCCCTCGAACAGCAGGGTGGTGCCGCCGTTGCTCAGCGGGCCGTAGACCACGTACGAGTGCCCAGTCACCCAGCCGAGGTCCGCGGTGCACCAGAACACGTCGCCGGCCCGGTGGTCGAACACGATCTCCTGGGTCAGGCTGGCCCAGAGCAGGTAGCCGCCCGTGGTGTGCAGCAGCCCCTTCGGCGCGCCGGTGCTGCCGGAGGTGTACAGGATCAGCAGCGGGTCCTCCGCCGCCATCTCCTCCGGCACGCAGTCCGGCTCGGCCTCGGCCACCAGGTGCCGGTAGTCGAGGTCGCGCCCGGCCTGCATCGGCACCGCAGCACCCGTCACCGGCACCACCAGCACCTGACGCACCGGGTTGGCGCCGTCTTCGTCCAGGATCGCCAGCGCCTCGTCGGCCAGCGCCTTGAGCGCGATCCGCTTGCCGCCGCGCCTGCCCTCGTCGGCGGTGAGGAGCAGCACCGCGCCGCTGTCGCGCAGCCGGTTCGCCACGCCGGCGGCGGAGAAGCCGGCGAACATCACCACGTGCACCGCGCCGATCCGGGCGCAGGCCAGCATCGCCGCCACGCCTTCCACCACCATCGGCAGGTAGGTCGCCACCCGGTCGCCGCGCCTGACCCCCAGCGCCTTCAGCACGTTGGCCAGCCGGCACACCTCCGCGTGCAGCGCGCGGAAGCTGACGTGGCGCACGTCGTCCTCCGCCTCGCCCTGCCAGATCAGCGCCGTGCGGTCGCCGTTCTCGGCCAGGTGCCGGTCCAGGCAGTTGACCGAGGCGTTCAGGGTGCCGTCGGAGAACCAGGACAGCCGCACCTCGCCCTCGAACCCGCCGCTGCCGGCAAGCGTCGGCGCGCGGAACCAGTCGAGCCGGCGCGCCCGCTCCAGCCAGAACGAGTCCGGCTCGTGCAGCGCGTGGTTGGTCATCAGCCCGTGCCGCTGGGCGTTGACGTGCGCCGACGCGGCCAGGTCCGGCTTCACGTGGAACATCTCGTCGGTCATGTCCGTCCTTGCCCGCTTCCCGACGGCCGGGTGTGCCACCGGCTCGTGCTGCTTCGGGCCGGCATCGTCGGCCCGGCCACCTACGCGGTCAACCACGGCCGCGTCAGGCGAGGCCCAGGCCGGCCAGCACCCCGTAGACGAAGGCGGTCGCCGCAAGCGCCCCGCCGAGGAAGAACAGCCAGAACAGGCGCGTCACCATGAACAGCCCGACCAGCACGATGGCGATCTGCAGCCCGCGCACGCTCCGCTCCAGCCCTTCGTGCAGGTGCAGCGCATGATCGCGCGCGGCCTCCTCGGCCTGCGCCCGGGCCGCAACCTGGCGCATGCCCTCATGCCCCGGATCGTCAGCGAGGTGCGCCGCTGCAGTTCTGTCGGCGGCGGCGGTCCGGGCGATCCGGTCGGCTCGGCCGGGCGGTGCCGGCCCCGGCTCTGGCACCGGCTGCGGCAACAGCGCCGCCTCGGCGTCGAGGACGTCCGCCGCGTCCAGCATCACCGTGCGCCGCACCGACTTACCCTGGTACTGCGACCACAGGTCGGACGCCGCCACGTCGTGCGCCAGGTAGGCGGTCTGCTGGTCGCCGGCGCTCATCTCCACCACCACCGCAGTCGCAGCGATCACGGCCACCAGTATCGCGGCCAGCCGGGTCGAACGCGGTGGCGCCGCGTGATCATGGCCGCCGTGGCCATGCGCGTGCTCGAGGCTGTCCTGGGCCATCTCCACGTTGTCCAACGCTTCCTCCTGTCCAGCGGTCGGGCGGCGACGATGCTCGCGATTTCATGATCCTGTCACGGCAGGACCGACGGCAACGTTCTGCCGTGCGACGCCGTTCTTGAACGACAACGAAACCGCGCCGCATTGCCGTCCGGCGTAAAAAATGGGATCGTTGCCATCGAGCGACGAACGGCTCAGAATCGAGAGGAAATCCCGCACAAGACGGGACCGCGGAATCAGCCGCCAGGAGGCGGCAGGGGGAACCATAACGATGCAGACCAATTTGACTATGCAGGATCTTTCGGACATCCGTGACGCCGTGCCGCATCTCGACCTGCTGTCAATCCGGGCACTCCGCCGCGCCGGGTTCGACCTTGTCCGGTCCGAACCGGAGGCGTCCGAGTCGCGTGGCCTCTGGTCGATGATCCCCCGCCCGATGACCAGCTCGCTGCTGCACACCGACCGCGCCGCCGCCGAGTAGGGACCCGCTCCGCCCTTTCCGGCGGCGCCGGGAAGGGTCAGCCGCGGAGCAGGATCGCCGGGCTCGCCGCCAGCGCGCGGCGGGTGGCGAGGTGACCGACCGCCAGCATCAGCAGGATGGCGGCCGCTCCCACCCCGGATACGGTCCAGGGCAGGAAAATCCAGCGCGTCCGCAGCACCTCGCGCATCAGCAGCCAGCTCAGCCCGCCGCCGATGACGACGGCGCAGAGCCCGGCCACGGCCCCCAGCACCGCGAACTCGACCAGCCAGGCCGCGCGGAGCTGCGGGCCCGTGGCACCCAGCACGCGCAGCACCGCCGCCTCCGCCACCCGCTGCCGCTGCGCCGCCGCCAGGGTGGCGGCCAGCACGAGTGCCCCCGACAGCAGCGCCACCCCGCCGATCGCCGCCAGCGCCCAGGCCAGCCGGCCGACGATGCTGCCGAGCTGTGACAGCACGTCCGCCACCCGGATCCCGGTCACGTTGGGCAGCGCGTCGGTCACCGCCGCGAGGATCGCCGCGTCGC
>CAXTOD010000148.1:2979-7034 GCA_964245705.1 uncultured Acetobacteraceae bacterium | reverse complement strand
GGCGTGATGAGCGGCGCCACCGGAGAGGTCGGGGTGCCTCCGCCCTGCGCCGATCCCGGCCGGCTGGCCGGCTCCATCACGCCGGCGCTGCCCGGGCAGAGCCCGCTGACCCACGAGTGCTGGGCGATCGCGCCGGTGGACATGCGGGCCGTCGCGGGCGCGCCGGTGACGGAAGGCCTGCTGCCGCGGGGCCTGGCGCGGCTGGGCGAGCTGCACGTCGCGGTGCCGGACCGGATGCTCGCCACCACCTTCATGCGCTCGGACGACAACGGCTGGCAGATCGCGACGGTGCTGCTCGGGGACCATGGCGGCCCGATCCGCAAGCTGCAGGACTGGGCGGCGCGGTTCCAGGTGCCGATGCACAAGGGCTTTGACGGGACGCTCACGGCCGCCGACCTGACGCCGGCGGTGGCGCGGGATCCGGGATAGGGCGTTCGCGGGTTTCCGAACCTGCCGACGTGCCGTCGCGCCATCGCGCGGAAGGATCGGCGGCAGGCCCGTCCCGGTATGGACCGCGTCCGTCGGGCCTGTGTTGCCGAAGGCAAGAGGCCAGACGGTGCTCGTGGAGCGTTCGGCACGATTTTATGTCGCGCCGGCAGCGTCGGCCGGAGCATCGAGCGGGCCGCGCGGCCGAAGGCCGGACCGGGACCGGAAACTGCACAGAATTTGATCGTTCCGCGTCCGCTCGATCCGGGCAGCCGGAAGCAGTCCCATCAGCTGCCCAGAACCGGCGCGCGGCTCAGGCCTGGCCGGCGCTGCTCCAGAACCGTGCAGGCCTTGTAAGAAAGTACGCCAATCTCACGGGCCCCGTCCGGCGCGCCTGGTGCGAGGCACTGTAGCGTTCCTGCAACGGTACCGGCATGTCGTTCTGCATGGTCAGTTTCGGCCCTCGTTTCCGGGTTGTTGCGCCTGTCGGATGAAACATACCGTTGCGTCCTGATGCACGCCGACGCAGTCAGACCAAGGAATCCTGCATGATCGTTCCGCCCAAGTTCCGGAACTCCTTCCTGTTGTCTTCCGCTGCCGCAGCCGGGTGCCTGGGACTGGGCGTGGCCAGGTCGGCCGTCGCGCAGACCGCGCCGGCTCCGGTCGCCGCGACGTCGATCTCCCCGGCCGCCTCGCCTCCGACCGATGCGAACCCGCTCAACACCAACCCAGCCCAGCCGGCGCCTGCGAACAATTCGGAACAGGTTCTCGTCACCGGCTCGATCCTTCGCAACCCAAACCTGTCCGGCGCCAACCCGGTCACGCACCTGTCGGCGACCGACCTCAAGGAGCGCGGCATCACCACGGTGGCGGAGGCGCTGCAGACGGTCACAGCCAATGGCTCAGGCAACCTCCCGGCCAACTTCAGCGGCAACGGCGCCTTCGCCAGCGGCGCCTCGGGCGTATCGCTGCGCGGCCTCACGACGGATTCTACCCTGGTGCTGATCGACGGGCAGCGCGCCGCCTACTACCCGTTGTCCGACGACGGCGAGCGCAACTTCGTCGACACCAACAGCATCCCGGAATCAATCATCCAGTCGATCGACGTGCAGCAGGACGGTGGCTCGGCGACCTACGGCGCGGACGCGGTTGCCGGCGTCGTGAACATCATCACCCGCAAGCAGATCCAGGGCTTCGAGGGCAACGCCGAGGGCGGCCTGTCGCAGCGCGACGATGCGGGTCATCAGCGCCTGTATGCGAACTACGGCTATGGCGACCTGAACACGAACAACTTCAACGTGTGGATCAACGGCGAGTACCAGCAGGACGACCTGCTGATGAACAACCAGCGCGGCTTTCCCTACAACACCCAGGACCTGGATAGCATCAACGGCAGCAACGGCAACCCGAACGGCCTGAACGCGGACGGCAGCTTCGCTGGTCTCAGCGCCAGTGGCACGCGCGTCGCGCAGGTGACGCCGGTGACGGTCAACGCCGACGGCACTCTCACGCCACAGGGACTGACCCAGCCGATCAACTCGCGGCTCGGCTGCAACGGGCTTGCCACCCACGTTGTGCCGAGCATCGGCACGGTCTGCGAGCAGAACCTCATTGGCGACTACGCAATCATCCAGCCGAGCGACCGGCGCATCAGCTCGACGATCAAGGCGACGGTGAACCTGGGCGACGAGGCCCAGGGCTACGCGATGTTTACCTACTCGCAGAACCAGGTCTACTTCCCGGAGACGCCGGATTACATCACGGACCACAGCTCGTCGAACGACGTGAGTCTCGCCAACATCACGCTGCCGGTCCGCCTCGCCAACGGCAAGCTCAACCCGAACGACCCGTTCGCGGCGCAGGGCTACGCAGCGCAGATCTACTACCGCTTCGGCGACCTCATTCCCACCGAGACCGACTTCAACCAGAGCTTCCGCGGCTCCACCGGCGTCAACGGCTCAATCCTGTCGCACTGGGGCGGCGACTGGCACTACAACGTCAGCGTCGTCGGCATGACCGACGACCTGCGCCGCACCTTCACCGGCGTACCGACCTTCCAGGGCATCCTGAACGCGGTCAGCACCGGCTCCTACAACTTCGTGAACCCGTCGCTGAACAGTCAGGCCATGCGCAGCGCCGTCGCGCCGGTCGACAAGACCGAGGCTGACTCACAGGAATATGCACTCGATGTGGTGCTCTCGAAGGGATTGTTCCACCTGCCCGGCGGCCTGACCACGCTCGGCCTCGGCGGGCAGGTGCGCTACGAGTCGCTCAACGATCCGAGCGCCACTCCGGACAATCCGCTCGACCCGAACGCGCAGTACCTGCGCAACATCAACCCATTCAGCGCCGTCGGAAGCCGCAAGGTGGGCTCAACCTTCTTCGAGCTCGGCGTCCCGTTCTTCAAGCAGTTCACGGTCGACGTGTCCGGCCGGTACGACGACTATTCCGAGGGTTTCGACAACTTCGCGCCCAAAGTCGGCGTCATCCTCAAGCCGATCCCGGAGGTGACCTTCCGCGGCACCTACTCCAAGGGCTTCCGCGTGCCGAGCTTCGCCGAGACCGGCGGGTTGAACTACGGCTACGTGTCGTCTCCGCCGCTCCCGGCGTCCTTCCTGGCGCAGCACGAGACCAGCGCCGGCACGCCGGACGCCTATGCCACGGCGCCCGCCTTCGCGCTGCGGACCGTCGGCAACCCGAACCTCAAGCCGGAGCATTCCGACAACTTCAATGGCGGCGTGATCGTGCAACCGAGGCCCTGGGTCAGCCTGTCTGCCGACTACTACTACATCAAGAAGTACGACTACGTCGTCACCTCGGACTTCAGTGCCCCGCTCGCGGAGTATTATGCCGGCCTGAACCCGGCCGGCGTCCTCCCGGACGTGGCCGACCCGAGCCATCCCGACGCCATGCCGCGTGCCGGGACGGTCGACGTCACCTACGTCAACGCCGCGAGCCTGGTGACCGACGGCTTCGACCTGCAGCTTTCGGCCAACCTCCGCCTTCCTGGCCGGTTCCACGACGTCAAGTGGATCAGCACCGGCACCGCGACCTTCGTCCGCCGCTACAACATCACCTATCCCGGCCTCGGAACGGAGCGCTACGCCGGCACGATCGGACCGTACAACATCACCTCCGCGTCCGGCACGCCACGCTGGCGCGCGAGCTGGCTCAACACCTTCATCTACAAGAAGCTGACCGTCGGGGTCGCCACCTACTATACCAGCGGCTACCGCCTGACCGCCGAGGACGTGACCGGTCCGAACACCGCCGGCGACTGCGCCAACGCGCTGGTCGGCTTCACCGGCGCCCCGCAGCGCTGCGGGGTCAACGGCTTCTTCGACGTGGACCTGACCTTCAACTACGCCCTGACCAAGGGGCTCCAGCTCTACACCAACATCTACAACGTCGCCGATTTCCGTCCGCCCTTCGACACCGGCACCTACGGCAGCTACCTGTACAACCCTGCCTGGGCGTCGGCAGGCATCCTGGGCCGCGCCTTCCGCTTCGGCCTCACCGACAAGTTCTGAGCGATACGGGTTCCGCGGCTCCGCGCACGATGTGGTGGGGGGCGGCGCCGACCCGGTCGAGGGCGGCCGGCAGGCGGTCGCGGAAGCGTGGCGCAACAT
>CAXTOD010000148.1:1700-2969 GCA_964245705.1 uncultured Acetobacteraceae bacterium | reverse complement strand
CCCCCGACCCGGTCGAGGCCGGCAACGGCAGACGCGGGATGATGTAAGGATAGGCGAGCTGGACCAGGCGGGCGTGCACCGCGTCCCACCGATGTTTCCCGGGAGTGCCAGGCCATCCACGGAACCGCGCGGCTGCGGCTCAGTCCAGGATTACGACCAGTGGAACATGGTCGGAGGGCTGGGGCCGGTCGCGTTCCGCGCGGTCGGGGGTGGCGGCGACGAGGCGCTCGGCGAGACGGGGCGAGAGCAGGGCATGGTCGATGCGCAGGCCGAGGTCGCGCGGCCAGCAGCCGGCCTGGTAGTCCCAGAAGGTGTAGACCGGGCCGCCCGGGTGCAGGGCGCGCACCGCGTCGGTCAGGCCGAGCCAGCGCAGCGCCTGGAACCGCTGCCGGGTTTCCGCACGCACCAGGGCGTCGGCCGGGCCGACGGTGCCCGGGGCGAAGTCCTCGTCGGTCGGGCACGCGTTGTAGTCGCCGGCGAGCACGAAGTCGGTCTCGTGGCCGAGCAGGATGCGGGCGTGGGCAATCAGCGCGTCCATCCAGGCGAGCTTGGCGGCGTAGCCGTCGGTCCCGCCGGAGTTGCCGTTGGGGAGGTAAAGGTTGCCGACGGTGACGTCGTCGGCACGGACCTCGACGTAGCGCGCCTGGTGCTCGCCGGCCTCGGGCAGGGCGAGACCGGGAAGGTGGCGGGCGGTGACGGCGACCGGCAGGCGGGACAGGACCGCGACGCCGTTATAGGCCTTCTGGCCGACCACGGTGCTGTCGTAGCCGAGCGCCCGGAACGCGTCGGCGGGAAAGGCGGCGGCCTCGCACTTGATTTCCTGCAGCAGCAGCAGGTCGGGCGCGTTGGCCTCCAGCCAGGCTGCGACGTGGGTCTGCCGCTGCCGGACCGAGTTGACGTTCCAGGTGGCGAGCTTCACGCGCGGCGGGTCCGGCGGCTTCAGTCGATCGAGAAGCTGGTGCCGCAGCCGCAGGAGGAGGTGGCGTTCGGGTTGCGCACGGTGAAGTGGGCGCCCATCAGGGCGTCGCTGTAGTCGAGCTGCGCGCCGCCGAGCAGGTCGAGGCTGACCGGATCGACCACCACGCGGGCGTGGCCGGCCGGGATCACCGCGTCGTCCGGAGCGATGGCGGGGTCGAGCTTGAAGCTGTACTGGAAGCCGCTGCAGCCGCCGGCGAGCACGGCGACGCGCAGCGCCTGGGCGTCCGGGCCGGTGCTGCCGGGCTGGCCGGACACGATCTCGGCGATCCGGGCGGCGGCGCGCTCGGACAC
>CAXTOD010000148.1:0-1690 GCA_964245705.1 uncultured Acetobacteraceae bacterium | reverse complement strand
GCGACGGGTGGGGCGAGGGTCGCGCGGTCCATGGAACCCTAGATAGCGCCTCCGCGGCCGTTCTTGAAGGTGCGACGCAATTGACGCGCCGGGCGGGAACGGGCTGAAACCCCGGGCGCCACCCCGGAAGGGACCACCATGTCCGACAACCTGTTCGCCTCGTACCGGAGCCGCGTCGTCGAGGCGCTGGCGCGGATCGTGCCCGACCTGCCGGCGGAGGTGGCGGCGCGCGTGGAGGTGACGCCGACCCGCGATCCGGCGCATGGCGACATGGCGACCAACGCGGCGCTGCTGGCGGCGAAGCCGGCACGGAGGCGTCCGGCGGAGATCGCGGCGGCGCTGGCGGCGGAGCTGGCCGTCGCCGACGGAATCGCCGCGGCGGTGCCGGCGGGACCCGGCTTCGTCAACATCACCCTCCACCCGGACGCGCTGCGCGCGGTGCTGCCGTCGGTGCTCCGTGCCGGCGAGGCGTATGGCGACGGCGTGGCCGGGCAGGGCGTCACGGTCAACGTCGAGTACGTGTCGGCCAACCCGACCGGGCCGATGCATGTCGGGCATTGCCGGGGCGCCGTGGTCGGCGACGCGCTGGCCAACCTGCTGAACAAGGCCGGATTCGCGGTGGTCAAGGAGTACTACGTCAACGATGCCGGGGCGCAGGTCGCGGCACTGGCCTGGGCGGTCTACTGGCGCTACCTCGAGGCGCTCGGCACGCCGACCGGCGAGGCGGAGTTCGAGGCGCTGGTGCCGGGCGGGCTGCAGTACCGGGGCGAATACTTGGTGCCGGTGGGCGTGGCGCTGGCGGAGGCGCACGGGGCCGCTCTGGCCGGACCGGACCGGCGGCCGGCAGCGCCCTCGCTGTGGTTCGACACGGTGCGGGAGTTCGCGCTCGGCTGGATGCTGCGCCTGATCCGCGAGGACCTCCTGCAGCTCGGCGTGTCGCACGACGTGTTCACCTCCGAGCGCGAGATCCTGGCCCGCGGGGCGGCCGACGAGGCGATCCGCCGGCTCGACGCGGCGGGCCTGCTCTACGAGGGGGTGCTGGAGCCGCCCAAGGGCAAGGTGATGGCGGACTGGGAAGCGCGGCCGCAGACCCTGTTCCTGGCGACGCGGTTCGGCGACGACGTCGACCGGCCGCTGCGCAAGTCCGACGGCAGCAACACCTATTTCGCCAACGACATCGGCTACCACGGCGACAAGATCGCGCGGGGGGCCGACATCGTGGTGGACGTGCTGGGCGCCGACCATGGCGGCTACGTGTCGCGCATGCGCTCGGCGGTGGCGGCGATCGCGCCGTTCTACGCACCGGGGCGGCCGGTCGCGTTCGAGGCGGTGCTGTGCCAGATCGTGCACGTGATCCAGAACGGCCAGCCGGTGCGGATGTCCAAGCGGGCCGGCACCTTCGTGACGCTGCGCGACCTGCTGGACGAGGTCGGCCGCGACGCGGTCCGCTTCACCATGCTGACGCGCAAGCCCGACGCGCAGATGGAGTTCGACCTCGACCTGGCGGTGGCGCAGACGCGGGACAACCCGGTGTTCTACGTGCAGTACGCCCACGCGCGCTGCCGGTCCGTGCTGCGCGCGGCGGCGGAGATGCCGGGGCTTGGCCCGACCGTGCGGGAGGCCCTGGCGCAGGTGCCGCTCGACGCCCTCCAGGCGGAGGCCGAGCTGGCGCTGCTGCGCCGCCTGGCGC
>CAXTOD010000147.1:0-7068 GCA_964245705.1 uncultured Acetobacteraceae bacterium | reverse complement strand
GGCGGAAGCGGCCGGCGGACGCGTCACCGGCGGCGAGCGGGTCGCGGTCGGCGGCGAGGAGGCCTTCTACGTGCGTCCGGCCCTGGTCGAGATCCCCCTGCTTGGGGCTCTGCACCAGCCGGAGGTGGTGAAGCGGGAAACCTTCGCGCCGATCCTGTACGTCCTGCGCTACGCCGAGCTGGACGACGCCATCGCGGCGCAGAACGACGTCGGCGCCGGCCTGTCCTCCGCCATCTTCACCCTGGACCTGCGCGAGGCGGAGCGCTTCGTGTCCGTCGAGGGCTCCGATTGCGGCATCGCCAACGTCAACATCGGCCCGTCCGGCGCCGAGATCGGCGGGGCGTTCGGCGGCGAGAAGGAGACCGGCGGCGGCCGCGAGTCCGGCTCCGACAGCTGGCGCGCCTACATGCGCCGCGCCACCAACACCATCAACCACGGCACCACCCTGCCGCTGGCGCAGGGGGTGGTGTTCGAGCTCTGAACACCGGGCTTCACGGCGGCGGCAGGGCCTGCAGGCGGTCGCAGCCGTAGGGCGGAAGCCAGCAGGGCCAGCCCAGTTCCAGCCGGCTGCGCCACCGGACCGGCGCGGCGGCGCCGGGATGACGCCTCGGATCGCCCGACAGGATCGTCAGCGTGCCGAGAAGCGGCAGCCCGAGCGCCAGCAGGCGCAGGCCCTGGTCGTCGGGCATCAGGCGGAAGTCAACGATGTTGCGGCCGATGCCGTGCCGATCGCGGAGCGTCGTCTGGCTGAAATAGGCCTGGTCGAAGCCGGTGATCTCGCCCGGAAGCTGCACCATCCGGGTCGGCTGCGCGGCCGTCGCGCGAACCGGGGCCAGGTGCAGGCTGAGCAGCAGCAGCGCGGCCGCGAAGCACCCCGCCGCCCGGCCGCGCCGGTCGCCGACCGCGAGCTCGCGCAGCGCCACGTAGCCGAACAGGGCGAAGCCCGGCAGCGTCCACTTGAAGTAGTGGATGTTCCCGTAACGCCACAGCGCGGTCGGCAGCAGGTCCACGTAGGACAGGAAGAGCACGACATAGGGGATCATGGCCAGCGCCAGCAGCGTCAGCGCGGTGCGCGCCTCGCCGCGCAGCATCGGCAGCATCAGCAGCCCTGCGGCCGCCGCCGCGAGCCAGGGCATCGCCTCGAGCACGCCCGCTCCGTAGGGAAACCAGGGCAGCGGATCGATCAGCAGCGTGTAGGCCTTCCATCCCAGCCCGTGGAGCCGAAACCCCAGCGCCTTGGACTGCAGCATGTACTCGGTGGCGTGGAACCCGTAGATGCGCAGGTAGAGCCGCGCGAACGGCAGCAGCACCAGGCTGGCCCCGATCAGCAGCCAGAGCAGGTCGTCCCGCACCGCCCGGCGTCGCAGCAGCGAGACCGCGACGACGAACACGCCCCAGCTGCCAAGGATCAGCAGGTCGGTCGGCCGGGTGACCGGGATCGCCGCCGCCGCGGCGCCGATCGCCGCCAGGCAGAGGCGCCGTCGCACCAGGTAGCCGGCGGCGCCGGCGTGCAGCAGCTGTGCGGTCAGGGCCAGCAGCCACCAGATCAGCGCCGCCGACAGGCTGGTGTTCCAGGGCTTCGCCCAGGCCGCGAGGACGTCGGGACAGCTGATCGTGCCGAGCAGGAACAGCAGCACCCGCGCCGGCGCCGCAACGCCGGCGCGCCGGGCGAAGACCAGGAAGCCGGCATAGCTGGCAAGCAGGCAGCCCAGGTCGGCAACCAGGTATAGGTGGCCGGCCGGCAGCACGGCGGCGAACGGCGCACCCAGCACGGCATAGCCGAGTGGATACCAGTGGTGTCCGGGATGGAGCTCGCCGGCGGCCAGAGACAGCGCGGAGTCGATGTACTTCGACTGGTCCCACGCGCCCCACCAGCCGGATGGAAACTTCGGGTTGTTGCCGGGGGTCTCGGGATTGGCGGCGTAGCCCCACAGGTAGGCAACCACCAGGACGAACGCTCCAACGAGCTGCCACCGCGCTGTGGCCGCGGCGGCGTGGGGTGGTCGGGAGCCGGCGACGGCCGGGCGCGGAGGGCCCGGGACCGCTGGAAGCAGGAGGCTTGGCATCGGGCCGCTATGCCAGAAGGCCGGAACCGGTAAAAGCCGGGCCGGCCGTTGCGATCGGGGCCGGTTGTGCCCATACCGCGTCCTGCGTCGGCGCGGCGATAGGTGCGCGTCCCGGCGCGTTCCCGAAGGATCACGCATGCAGAAGCTCTGGTCGCAGCAGGAGTTCGACGCGGCGATCGCATCGCTCGGCGACAGGCATCCCGACGCGGAACAGTACAAGAGCCTGACCACGGTGGTTCTCGACCATCCCAAGGCGCAGGCCCTGGCAGGACTGGACCCGTTCTCGGCCGAATACCGCAGCGGCGTGCTGGACCTGTACGCGACGCTGCGCGCGCGCGACGGCGATGCCACCTACCTCGCCGAGCGCGATGAGGCGTCGGAAAGCGGCGGGCGCGTCCCGGCCGACCTGTGGACCGGGCTGGTTCCCTGGAGCTTCCGCGACCTCAAGCTGTCGGCGGAGTTCCTGCTGTCCTGGGCGCAGATCTTCCGGCTGCTGGAGGTGGGTCCGGGACAGAGCGTGCTGGAATACGGCCCCGGCAGCGGCCAGATCCTGCTGATGCTGTCCCGCATGGGCGTGCAGGCGCACGGCGTCGACATCGACCAGACCGCGCTGGACGGCATCCGCGCCCAGGCCGAGGCGCTGGGCCTTCCGGTCGCGCTGGAGTGCGCCCCATTCGGCGAAGGGTTCAGCGACGGGCGCTTCGACGCCATCCTGTTCTTCGAGGCGTTCCACCATGCCTTCGATTTCCCGGCCCTGCTGCGGCGGCTGCAGGCGCGGCTGAAGCCGGGCGGCCGGCTGGTCCTGTGCGGCGAGCCGGTGGTCGACACCCCGATCCCGGCGATCCCGTTCCCCTGGGGACCGAGGCTGGACGCGCTGTCGGTGCTTTGCATGCGCAGGTGGGGCTGGATGGAGCTGGGCTTCACGCAGCCGTTCCTGATCGAGGCGGCGCGCCGGGCCGGCTGGACCACCACCAGCCACCCGTTTCCCGGCTGCGGCCGCGCCAGCGCCTTCGTGCTGGAACCCGCCGGGCCCGACAAACCCGCCGAACCTGGCGAACCTGGCCAACCCGCCGGGCCGCCGGCGCTCCCGGCGCCGGTCGAGCCGCAGGCCGCGCCGATCTCCGCGGTGGCGCGGCTGGTCGAGCAGCAGCAGCGCGAGCTGGACGCGATGCGGCGATCGACCTCGTGGCGCCTGACCGCTCCGCTCCGCGCGGTCGGCCGCTTCGGGCGGACCCTGACGGGACGCTCCGGCGCGGCCTCCTGAACCGCGGCCGGGTGCGGCGGCCGGAGCGCCCGGTCGCCTGCCGCCGCCCGACCCGGACCGGTGCAGGTCTGGACGGCGCAACCGCCGGGCGGACGACGCGCTTCCGTCCGGCATCAGGAGCGCCTGCCCATGCCGGGCCCGTCGACGCCTACGCCGAAGCCGGACCTGATCGTCCACTCGGCCTTTCCCTTCAACGCCGAGCCGCCGCCGGACCGTCTGCTGCAATCGTTCCTGACCGGCACGGCGGACTTCTACGTGCGCAACCACGGCGACGTCCCGGCCCTCGACGCGCGCAGCCACCGTCTTGCCGTGCAGGGCGCGGTCGCGACGCCGCTCTCGCTGTCGCTGGAGCAGCTGGCCGCGCGCTTTCCCGCCCGCGAGGTCGAGGCGGTGCTGCAATGCGCCGGCAACCGGCGTGCCGACCTGCAGCCGGTGCGGCCGACCACCGGCGACCCCTGGGGTGTCGGCGCGATCGGCAACGCCGTCTGGAGCGGCGTGCGGCTGGCCGACGTGCTGCGGGCGGCCGGGGTCGAGGCGGGGGCCGGCCTGCACGTCGCCTTCCACTGCCTGGACAGCTGCGAAGTGGGCGAGGAGCGGTTCCGCTACGGCGCCTCCATCCCGCTGGCCAAGGCCATGGCGCCCGAGGTGCTGCTCGCCACCGGCATGAACGGCGCCCCGCTGCCGCCGGAGCACGGCCACCCGCTGCGCGCCGTCGTGCCGGGCTATGCCGGGGTGCGCAGCCCGAAATGGCTGTCGGCGGTCACCGTGCAGCGCGAACCGTCCGACAACCACGTCCAGCAGCGCGACTACAAGCTGCTGCCGTCCGACGAGACCGGGGACCCGCCCGACTGGTCGCGCGGCGTCACCATCGACGAGATGCCGGTCAACGCCGCCATCTGCGTCCCGGCCCGCTTCGCCGCGTTGCCCGCCGGCCGGACCGAGGTGGCAGGCTGGGCGATGGCCTCGTCGCGCCGGATCGCCCGGGTGGACGTGTCGCGCGACGGCGGGCGGCATTGGCAGCAGGCCGGCCTGGAACACGGCCGCTCGCCCTGGAGCTGGACCTTGTGGCGGGTCGCGCTCGACCTGCCGCGCGGCGCGCACGAGCTGGCGGTGCGGGCCTGGGATGCCGCCGGACAGACCCAGCCGGCCGCATCCGACGACGTGTGGAACGTCAAGGGCTACCTCAGCACCGCCTGGCACCGGATCCGCGTCACCGCCGTCTGACCCGGTGCGGCCACCCGGCACGATAGGGATGAAGCGCCCTCGCGTCCGTCACGTTGTCCGGAACGAGCTGCCCTTCTGCCCTCCGAGGAGATGCCTTTCATGCCGGACCACACGGACACGCCGCAGCTGCACGACCTGCCGATCGGCATCGTTGCAACCGGGATGCGGCGGGAAACGGATTCCATGGGCGAGACCGCGGTGCCTGCCGACCGCTACTGGGGCGCCCAGGCGCAGCGGTCGCTGGAGCACTTCTCCATTGGCAGGGACCGGATGCCGATGGAGGTGTCCCGCGCCTACGGCATCGTCAAGAAGGCGGCGATCCTGGTCAACGCCGCGGAAGACCGGCTGCCGCCGTGGAAGGCAGCCGCCATGCTCCGCGCCGCCGACGAGGTGATCGCCGGCCGGCTCGACGACCACTTCCCGCTGTTCGTCTACCAGACCGGGTCGGGCACGCAGTCGAACATGAACGTCAACGAGGTAATCTCCAACCGGGCGATCCAGCTCCTTGGCGGGGAGATCGGCTCCAAGGTGCCGGTGCATCCCAACGACGACGTCAACATGGGCCAGTCCAGCAACGACACCTTTCCCACCGCCATGCACGTGGCGACGCTCCAGGCGCTGGAGGACCGGCTGCTGCCGGAGCTCGACGCGCTGGCCGATTGCCTGGAAGCCAAGGCCCTTGAATGGCACGACGTGGTCAAGATCGGCCGCACCCACCTGCAGGACGCGGTGCCGCTCACCGTCGGCCAGGAATGGTCCGGCTATGCGCACCAGCTGCGCGACGCGATCGCCGCCCTGCGCCACGCGAGCCGCGGCCTGCTGGAGCTGGCCGCCGGCGGCACCGCGGTCGGCACCGGCATCGCCGCACCGCCCGGGTTCGGCGTGCGCATCGCCGAGCGCATCGCCGCGCTCACCGGCCGCCCGTTCGTGACCGCGCCGAACAAGTTCGCCGCCCAGAGCTCGCTGGACGCGATGGTGCGGGTGTCCGCCGCCCTGCGCGGCGTCGCGGTGGCGCTGATCAAGATCGCCAACGACATGCGCTGGCTGGCGTCGGGCCCGCGCTGCGGCCTGGGCGAGCTGCACCTGCCGGAGAACGAGCCGGGCTCCTCCATCATGCCCGGCAAGGTCAACCCGACCCAGTGCGAGGCGATCGTGATGATCGGCATCCAGGTGATCGGCGACGACGCCGCGGTCGCGTTCGCCGGCTCCCAGGGCAACTTCGAGCTGAACGCGATGCGGCCGGTGATCATCAACGACGTGCTGCGCTCGATCAACAACCTCCAGGACGGCGTGCGCAACTTCCGCCGGTACTCGGTGGAGGGCACCCGGCTCGACCGCGACCGCATCGCGCAGCATCTCGGGAACTCGGTGATGCTGGTCACGGCACTTGCGCCGGTGATCGGCTACGACGCCGCAGCGCGGATCGCGCACGAGGCGATGGAGCACGGCCTGACGCTGAAGGAGGCGGCGCTGCGCTCCGGGCTGCTGTCGGAGGACGCGTTCGACCGGGCGGTGGACCCGCGCCGGCTGGTCGGGACCGGGCTCGCCGGCGCCTGACGACCCCCGCTATCGGGCCCTGGGCTGTCCGACCAGGGCCCGCAGGAGGCGCTGCGGTACCAGCAGGGCGGCCAGCGCCGAGGCGGCCAGCGGCGCAAGGGTGTCGAGCGCCCACAGCGCCCGGTGGTCCATCACCAGCATCAGGCCGCGCTCCAGCAGGCGCGGCAGCAGCGCCATGCGCAGCAGCAGCAGGTCGACCAGCGGCAGCAGAAAGGCGACCAGCAGCTTCGGCCACACCCGGTCCGGCCTGCGCGCCGCGACCACGCCGATCAGCAGCCCGGCCGGCACCACCCCCTTCAGCAGCCCGAGCAGCCCGAGCCCGAACAGCACCGGCACCAGCACCACGGTGAACAGCAGCCAGCGCAGCAGCTCCCACGCGAACAGCGCGGTGATCGCGAACAGCGCCGCAGGCACCAGCAGGGTGTAGAGGAGGGCGAACACCAGCGTGGCGAGCAGCAGCCGTCCGACCGGCGGCGCAACCGGAGGCGGGCCGCCGGACAGCAAAAAGCCGCCCGGCACGGTGCCGGACGGCTCGATGCGGTCCGGGACCGGCGGAAGCGTCAGCTGTGCGGCTGTGCCGAGAACAGCTCGGCCTTGCCGGGCTTGTCCTTCCACTCGTCCGCATCCGCGGGCGGCGTGCCCTTGCGGGTGATGTTGGGCCAGCTCTTGGAATAGTTGGCGTTGGCCTCGGCCCAGGCGCCGGCGCGGTCGTCGCTGTCGGGGAGGATCGCCTCCGCCGGGCATTCCGGCTCGCACACGCCGCAATCGATGCACTCGTCCGGGTTGATGACGAGCATGTTCTCGCCCGCATAGAAGCAGTCGACGGGACACACCTCGACGCAGTCCATGTACTTGCAGCGGATGCAGTTCTCGGTGACCACGTAGGTCATCGCCATCTCCGATCATGCGGCAGAAACATCCGCCGGCCACGCGTGAATGCCACAAAGCCCCGGCCGG
>CAXTOD010000146.1:0-7126 GCA_964245705.1 uncultured Acetobacteraceae bacterium | reverse complement strand
CTACACCGCCGACGAATACCTCGCACTGGTCGAGCGACATCGCATAACCTTTCAAGACAAGACGCTGGGCCAGCTGTTCTGCGAGGGCTCGGCGCGACAGATCGTGGCCATGCTGCTGGCCGAGTGCGACGCGGCCGGCGTCGTGCTCCGCACCGGCCACCGGATCACCGCGATCGAGCGCCCGGACGAGTGGCGCGTCGTCACCGATCACGGCTCCTTCGCCGCCCGGAGCCTGGTGGTGGCCACCGGCGGCCTGTCCATCCCCAAGGTCGGCGCCACCGGCCTCGCCTACGATCTGGCCCAACAGTTCGGCGTGCCCTTGACCCCGGTCGCCCCGGCCCTGGTGCCGTTCACCTTCGCCGGCGCCGCGCAGGAGGCGATGCGCAGCCTGGCCGGGGTCTCGCTCGACGTGGTCGCCCGCTGCGGCACCGCCGCCTTTCCCGAGGCGATGCTATTCACCCATCGCGGCCTGTCCGGCCCGGCGCTGCTGCAGGCGTCGTCGTACTGGCAGGCAGGCGAGGCGCTCAGCCTCGACCTGGCCCCCGGCCGCGACGTCGGCGCCCACCTGAAGCAGCGGCGCCAGACCCGCGGCAAGGCCGAGCTCGCCACCGTTCTGTCCGAGCTGCTGCCGCAGCGCCTGGCCCAGGCGGTGGCGGCCGAGCAGGACGCCGCCGGCCCGCTCGGCGGCCTTCCCGCCGCAACCCTGCACGCGGTCGCCACCCGGCTCGGCGACTGGCAACTGCTCCCGACCGGGACCGAGGGCTACGCCAAGGCCGAGGTGACGCGCGGCGGCATCGACACCGGCGCATTGTCGTCGCGCACCATGGAGGCCAGGACGGTGCCCGGCCTGTTCTTCGTCGGCGAGGCGGTCGACGTCACCGGCTGGCTCGGCGGCTACAACTTCCAGTGGGCCTGGTCGAGCGGCTGGGCCGCCGGCAGCGCCGCCTGACGCCGGCCATTCCGGAAACGCACGAGGCCCCGCCGGCTGGGACATGCTAGGCCACCCCATCCGACCAGCGCAGGACCCGCCCACGATGCACCACCGCCATCCCGGCTTCGACACCCTGGCCCGTTCCGAGGTCGAGTCGCTGCCCGGGTCGCTGATCCGCGAGGTGGCGCATGCCGGCGCCGGCCTGCCGGACGTGATCCCGCTCTGGTTCGGCGAGCCGGACTCGCACACCCCCGCCTTCATCCGGGAGGCGGCGAAGCGGGCGCTCGACGAGGGCGATACCTTCTACGTGTCCAACTACGGCATCCCGGCGCTGCGCGAGGCGATCGCCCGCTACCAGACTGGGCTCGGCCGTCGGTCGGCCCCGGAGCGCGTCTGCGTCACGCCTTCCGGCGTGAACGCCGTCCAGATGGTCTGCCAGGCGCTGCTGTCGCCGGGCGACCGGGTGGTGCTGCCGACGCCGCACTGGCCGAACCTCGGCGGCATCCCGGCCGTCGCCGGCGCCACCGTCGAGACGGTGCCGCTTCGCCTCGAGGCCGGGCAATGGCGCATCGACCTGGACGAGCTGCTCGCCGCCCTCGCGCCCGGCATCCGGATGGTGATCCTGAACGCGCCGGCCAACCCGACCGGCTGGATGCTGTCCGCCGCCGAGCAGGAGGTGCTGCTCGCGCATTGCCGGCGCCGGGGAATCTGGATCCTGGCCGACGACGTCTACGAGCGCCTGGTGTTCGACCGGCCGGCGGCGCCTGCCTTCCTGGAGATCGCCGAGCCGGGCGACCGCCTGGTCGCGATCAACTCGTTCTCCAAGACCTGGGCGATGACCGGCTGGCGGCTGGGCTGGATCAACGCGCCGGAGCCGCTGATGCCGGCGCTCGGCAAGCTGGTGGAATACAGCACCTCCTGCGCGCCGCCCTTCATCCAGCGGGCCGCGGTCGCGGCGCTTGAAGGCGGCGAGCCGTTCGTGGCCGAAACGGTGGCACGCATCCGCGCCCGGCGCGACCTCGCCTGCGCGCTGCTCGGCGCGATCCCCGGCGTGGCGGTGCCGTGTCCGGACGGGGCGATGTACTCGTTCTTCTCGGTCGCCGGCTGCACCGACAGCCTCGGCCTGGCCAAGTCGCTGCTGCGCGAGGCCCGCGTCGGCCTCGCCCCCGGCCGCGCCTTCGGCCCCGCAGGAGAGGGCTGCCTCAGGCTGTGCTTCGCGGTGGAGGAAGCCCGGCTGCGCGAGGCCTGCGGCCGGATCGCCGGTTTCTTCGCCGCCCGGACGTAAACCTCAGCGCGCGTCCGGCCCGGCTTCCAGCAGCGCCAGGTCCTGCTGCGCCAGGTCGGCCTCGTGCGTGTCCGGCGACAGCGACAGCACCCGGTCCCAGTCGCGGCGCGCACCCTCCACGTCGCCCAGCCGCTCGCGCAGGATGCCCCGCTCCAGCAGCGCGTCCGGCTCGTCCGGCAGCGCCGCGCAGGCCGCGTCGATGTCGGCACGCGCCGCGTCGATCCGGTCGAGCTTGCGATAGGCGGTGGCGCGAACCACCAGCGCCTCGGCTTCCCCGGGATGGCTCGCCAGCACCGCGGACAGGTCGGCCACCGCCTGCTCCGCCTGCCCGGCGGCGAGGGCTGCGCGCGCACGATCGGTCAGCAATGCGGGGTCGCCCGGTTCGAGCGACACCGCGAGGGTCGAGGCGGCGAGCGCCCGGTCCGGCCAAGCCGCCGACAGCCACGCCTGTGAAGCCTGGTCCGCCAGCACCGCCCGCCGCTGCCTCGGAAGCCGCGCTTCGCCGGCCAGCGCGTCGAGCTTCGTCGCCCCGGCCTCCGGATCGCCCAGCGCCACCGCCGCCAGGGCGGCACATTGCGTCGCCGCGTCGCCGCCGTTGCGCCTGGACCAGTCCTCGGCATAGTCCGACGCGCCGGCCGGATCGGTGGACAGCAGCGCCAGGCACGGGTTGGCGGCGTCGGCTCCGGACACCACATGCGCGGCCCGGTGCGGCGGAGCCTCCAGCCGCGCCAGGCGTTGCACCGCCCGCGGCGTCGGCTCGGCCGCCCGCACCGTCCAGGCGACGCCGAGGACGGCAGCCGGCAACAGCGCGAGGAGGAGGAAGACGCGTTTCATGACGGGAGCACCATTCTGCCGCATCCGACCCCGTTCGGGTCAAGCGTTGCCGTGCCGCGTCTCGCAGCCGTGAGATCGGCCCGCGCATGAGCCGGCCGCCGCACCTGCTGATCTTCGGCCTGGGCTACTCGGCCGCGGCGGTCGCCGCCTGCGCGATCGAGGCCGGCTATCGCGTCACCGGCACCAGCCGGCGTGACGCGCCACCGCCGCCCGGCGTGGCGCTGGTACGGCCGGAGGAGGCCGTCGCCCTCCTTGGCAGCGCCACGCACTGGCTCGCCGGCGCCCCACCCGATGCGGACGGCGACCCGATCCTCCGCCTGCTGGGCGACGCGACGGCCGCCTGCCGCCCGGACTGGATCGGCTACTTTTCCACCACCGGCGTCTACGGCGACCGCGACGGCGGCTGGGTCGACGAGACCACCCCGCCGGCACCGACCGGGCCGCGCGGCCAGCGCCGCGTGGAGGCGGAACGCGACTGGACCGCATTGGCCACCCGGCTCGGCGCCCACTGCGACGTCCTCCGCCTGGCCGGCATCTACGGCCCCGGACGCAGCGTGTTCGACGCCCTGCGCGCCGGCGACAGCCGCCGCATCGTGGCGTCCGGCCACTGCTTCGGCCGCATCCATCGCGACGACATCGCCGGCGCCACGCTGGCGGCGATGGCGGACGGCCCACCGGTCCGGGTGCTCAACCTGTCCGACGACCTGCCTGCGGAAAGTGCCGTCGTGATCGAGGAAGCGGCCCGCCTGCTCGGCCTGCCGCCACCGCCCGCGGTTCCGCTGGCCGACGCCCTGCCGGCGATGAGCCCGATGGGCCGCAGCTTCTGGGCGGAGAACCGCAAGGTGTCGAGCCGTCTGACCCGGGACGCGCTGCGTCGGCAATGGCGTTACCCCACCTATCGCGAAGGACTGCGCGCCATCCTCGCGGCCGGTGGTTGAGCAATCCTTAACCGAGCCCCTGCACCGCGGCGACCAGCAGCCGGAGGTCCTGCGGCCGCGACAGCCGGTGGTCGCCGTCCTTCACCAGCAGCACCTGGCAGTCGTCGCCCTCGACCGCGTCGGCGATCGCCATCGCCAGCTGCCACGCCACCACCGTGTCGCGCTGCCCGTGCAGCAGCCGGACCGGGCAGGCGAGGGGGATCGGCCGCCCCATCACGCAGCAGGCCCGCCCGTCCTCCAGCGCCCGGCGCGTCAGCGGCGTGGGATCCGGGCTGGTCGGCAGCACCACCACCCCGTCCCGCGCCAGCACCGCGCGCTGCCCCGGATCGAGGCCGGCCTCCATCGCCCGGGTGAAGTCGGGTGCTGCGGCGATGCCGACAAAGCCGCATACCCGCTCGCCCAGCGCCATCGCCAGCAGCAGCCCGATCCAGCCACCCATCGACGAGCCCACCAGCACCAGCTTCCCCGGCGCCAGCGCCTCGATCACCGCGCGCGCGTCGTCGCGCCAGCTGCCGATCGTGCCGTCGACGAAGCGTCCGCCGCTTTCCCCGTGGCCGGCATAGTCCAGCCGCAGGAACGCCTGCCCGCGTGCCTCGGCGTGGAGCGCGAGCGCCGTCGCTTTGTCGCCCAGCATGGTGCTGCGCAGGCCGGGCAGAAACACCAGCGTGGGCCCGCCGCCCGGACGATGCCGCGCCGCCAGCCTGTTCCCGGCGCGTTCCACGTGATGCAGCGTCTCGTGAGGCAGCGTTTGGTCGGCCATCCGGCCAGGATAGCGCCGTGCCGACCCTTCAGGACAGGGCGGCGACTAGCTCCTGCTTCTTCATGCGCGAGCGCCCCTTCACGCCCTTCGCCGCCGCCTTGGCCATCAGCGCCTGCTTGGTCATGCCGTCGAGGGAGCCGCCCTGCTTGCCGCCATACCCGGTGTCGCGGTGCGTCGCGGTCTTCCTCGCCACGTCCTTCGGCTGGGCCGAGAACTGCTTGCCCTTCGCCGTGTCCGCGCGCTTCTTGGCCGTGCTCCGCTCGTAGTCCGAGTCCTTCAGCGACTTGCGCGCGTCCTTCGGCAGGTAGCGCTCGCCGGTCTCACCGGACTTCTTCCCCGACTTCGTGCCCCACTCCTCCTTCGTCCATTGCGACAGGTGGTTGTCCTCCGTCTTGGCGCCCTCGTAGCCGCCGCCTTCCTTCTTGTATTCCGCCGTCGCCAGCTGCGCCTTTCGCGCCGACCACTGCTTCGGCTTGCCGCCCTTGTCGCCGTCCGTGACCTCGGTCTTGACCTTGTCCCACAGCTTGGGGTCGGTCTTCTTCGCCGTCGTTGCCATCTCGTCTTCTCCCGTCCTCTCGCTTCCGCAACGACACCGTCGTCCGGGACGTTGCATGAAATCCGCGTGCGTTCCCGCTGATGCGGGGAACCCGCGCCCGTGCTAAGGCCGCCGCCATGCCGTCCTCCTCCCACGCCCCCGCACGCACGGCGCCGGTCGTGCTGCAGGTGCTGCCCAGCCTGCAGGCCGGCGGGGTCGAGCGCGGCACGATCGAGATTGCCCGCGCGATCGTGGAGGCCGGCGGCACCGCCCTGGTCGCCAGCGCCGGCGGCCGGCTGGTGCCGCAACTGGAGCGCGTCGGCGCGGTCCACCTGCCGCTCGGCCTGATGACCAAGGACCCGCTGTCGATCTGGCTCAACGGCCGACGCCTGGCCCGCCTGATCCGCCGCCACCGGGTCGACCTCCTGCACGCGCGCTCCCGCGCCCCGGCCTGGTCGGCCAGGTGGGCGGCCCGCCGCACCGGCACGCCGTTCGTCACCACCTGGCACGGCGTGTACGGCGAGACCCTGCCGTTCAAGCGTGCCTACAACGCGGTGATGGCGTCCGGCGACCGCGTCATCGCCATCAGCCGGTTCGTTGCCGAACGCGTGTCCTCCCGCTACGGCGTCGGTCCCGACCGGCTGCGCACGATCCCGCGCGGCGCCGACACCGCCGCGTTCGACCCGGCCGCGGTGCGCGGCGACCGCATCCACGCCCTCGCCCGGCAATGGCAGCTGCCCGACAGCGCGCCGGACACCGCCGCCGTGATCATGCTGCCCGGCCGCGTCACCGCCTGGAAGGGCCATGCGCTGCTGCTCGACGCCCTGGCCCTGGTGCGGACGGAGGCGCCGGCGCTCGACTGGGTCTGCGTCCTGGTCGGCCCGGTCCCGGACGGACGGCGCAGCTTCGGCCGCACCCTGGCGCAGCAGGCGGACCGGCTCGGCCTGCGCAGCCGGCTCCGCTTCGCCGGCCACTGCACCGACATGCCGGCAGCCTTGGCGCTCGCCGACCTGGTGGTGGTCCCGTCGCTCCACCCCGAGCCGTTCGGCCGCGCCGTGGTCGAGGCGCAGGCGATGCAGCGCCCGGTGCTGGTCGCGGCCCACGGCGCCGCGCTGGAAACGGTGGAGCCCGGCGTCACCGGCTACGCCTTTCCGCCCGGGAACGCGTCTGCCCTGGCGGCCCTGCTCCGGCACGCGCTGTCCTCCGCGCCCGCCGAACGCGCCCGCATCGGCGCCGCCGCCCGGGCCCGCGTGCTGTCGCGCTACACGGTGCAGGCGATGCAGCAGGCGACGCTCGCGGTCTACGAGGAGCTGCTCCCTCGACCGTTCCCATGCCGCCCCGCGTCGATGGAGGTGCCGACGCAGGCGCCGGACCCGGAGCCGTTGCCGCTCGATGCCGGCTGACCCTCGGCCGCGCCGCATCCTGGTGATCAAGCTGGGCGCGCTCGGCGACGTGGTGCTGGCCTTCGCCCCGTTCGCCGCCATCCGCGCGCACCACCCGGACGCGCACGTCACCCTGCTCACCACCGCGCCCTTCCTCGGCCTCGCCTCCGCCAGCCCCTGGTTCGACGCCGTCGCCCTCGACACCCGGCCGCGGCCGTGGAACCTGCGCGGCTTCCGGCGCCTGCGCCGCCTGCTCGCCGGCCACGACTTCGTCTACGACCTGCAGACCTCCGGGCGCTCGTCCCGCTATCACCTGCTGGCCGGCCGGCCGCCCTGGTCCGGCATCGCGCCCGGCGGCTCCCATCCGGACCGCAACCCGGACCGCGACCGGCTGCACACCCGCCTGCGCCAGGCCGGCCAGCTCGCCGACGCCGGCATCGGGGCGGTGCCGGACCCCGACC
>CAXTOD010000145.1:0-7208 GCA_964245705.1 uncultured Acetobacteraceae bacterium | reverse complement strand
GCCCTGACCCTGCCGGGCGGCGCCCGCGCCATCGCCCGCATCCTCACCGGCTACCGCGACCCGCCCCCCGGCGTCGTCCTCCCGTCCGGCGCCTACTACGACCCCGCCGTCGCCGGCGGCCAGATCGCCATGCCGCCGCCCCTGGTCGACGGCGCCGTCCGCTACGCCGACGGCACCCGGCCGACGGTGCCGCAGATGGCGCACGACGTGTCCAGCTTCCTCCAATGGACGGCGCATCCGCACGCCACCGAGCGCCGCCGGATCGGCGTCGGCGTGGTGTGCTACCTGGTCCTGCTCACGGGCCTGGCCGTCCTCCTCAAGCGCAGGGTATGGTCGAATGTCGGACGCTAACACGTTGATACAACCCGTGATCGGCCTGATCGGCGGCTCCGGCCTCTACGAAATCGACGCGCTGCAGGACCGGGAATGGCGCACGGTCGAAACCCCCTGGGGCTCACCCTCCGACCAGCTCCTGTTCGGCCGCCTGGGCGACGTCCGCTGCGTGTTCCTGCCCCGGCACGGCCGCGGCCACCGCATCCCGCCGTCGCGCCTCAACTACCGCGCCAACATCGCCGCCCTGAAGCAGTCCGGCGTCACCGACGTGGTCTCGCTATCCGCCGTCGGCAGCCTGAAGGAGGAGCTGCCGCCCGGCCATCTCGTGGTGATCGACCAGTTCATCGACCGCTCCTTCGCCCGAGAGAAGAGCTTCTTCGATACCGGCTGCGTCGCCCACGTATCCATGGCCGACCCTCTCTGCCCGCGCATCGGCGACGTGCTGCACCGGGAGGGGGAGGCGCTCGGCCTGCCGATCACCCGCGGCGGCACCTACCTGGTGATGGAGGGCCCGCAATTCTCCACCCGTGCCGAGAGCAACCTGTATCGCTCGTGGGGCTGCGACGTGATCGGCATGACCAACATGCCCGAAGCCAAGCTCGCCCGCGAGGCCGAGCTCTGCTACGCGACCGTGGCGATGGTCACCGACTACGACTGCTGGCGCGAGGAACACGAGGCCGTCACCGTCGACGCCGTGGTGGCGGTGATGACGGCGAACGCCGAGAAGGCGCATGCCCTGGTCCGCGCCGTGATCCCCCGCCTTGGCCAGCCGCGCGGCCCATGCCCCGCCGGCTGCGACCGCGCCCTCGACCACGCCCTGATCACCGCTCCGTCGGCGCGCGATCCCGAACTGCTCGGCCGGCTGCGCCTGATCGCCGGGCGCGTGCTTGGCCGGGCGCCTTAGGAACCGGGACCGCCCGGAGCCGGCGGGGAAACGCTGTCAGGAACCGTTCTGCAACGCTTCCGCCATCTGGGTATGCTTGGCGTCCATCGACTTGAACTGCTCGATGAACCCCTTCACCTGCTGGTTGTCGGTGCTGTCGGCCTCCTTCTGCGAGTCGGCCTGGTCCTTGCGGTTCACCTCGACCATGTCCTTCTCGTAGGCCTGGTCGAAATCCTGCCCGTTCAACCCCTGAAGCCGCGTCAGGTCCGCCTGCTGGCTCGTCGACATGCCGCCGGGCAGCGTCACCCCGTTCTTCCTGGCTAGCTTCCGCAGCGCCTTGTTCATCGACTGGTGGTCCGACACCACCATGGCCGCATAATGCTTCACCGCCGGCTGGGTCGCGCGTCGAGTCGCCAGCTTGGAGATGGCCAGCTCGTGCGCGGCGCCCTGGGCGGTGTCGGCCAGGAACTGCTGGTCCTGGTCGGAAAGCGCGGCGGCGAGGCCGGGCCCGGCACCGACCGACACGGCCAATGCGGTCACTGCGAATAAGACGGTGCGGTTCATGCTGCGGGCCCTGGACTGTCTGCTGTGGCGTCCACAACCATGCCGACGCCACTCCGTTGCCCGCCGCGCCATCACGTTGGGGTTGTCCGGAAGGCGTCACCTACCAGTTCGGCCACAGGCCGGGGGTCGCCAGCTCCAGCAGGCTGCCGTCGGGATCGCGGACATACAGGCTGGTGCCGCCCGCCGGCCAGGTGACGCGGCTCTCGACCGGCACGCCCCGTGCCGAAAGATGGCCCTCCCACGCATCGAGCTCGTTGCGCGGGATCCCCAGGCAGAGATGCACCCGGCCGCCGCCGTCGTGCGGCGGGATGTCGCCGTCCCCGGTGGGCGTCGACTCCACGGAACCGCCGGCGCGGAACAGCAGCAGCACGGCGTCGCCCGGCAGCCCCAGCGCGCTCATGCGGTCGTCGCGCAGGAACAGCTCCAGTCCGAGCACGCACTGATAGAAGCCCTGCGCCCTATCCAGGTCGGCGACGTAGATCGAGGTTTCCAGCAGGTGGCTGAGCCTCGGCGTCCGATCGGCCATCCCATCCTCCGCTTGCGAGGATGCCCGGACGCTTCCGTCCGGCCATACCCGACCGGCTCAGATCCGGCCGATGACCAGCAGGATGATCACGACCAGCAGGACCAGCCCCAGCCCGCCGGACGGGAAGTAGCCCCAGCCGCCGCTGTAGCCCCAGGTCGGCAGGGCGCCGATCACCAGAAGGATGAGGATGATCAGCAGGATGGTACCAAGCATGTGATGCGTCTCCCGTTATCCGTGGCGTTTCACGGGACACAACGGCCCGCCGATCACTTGGTTCGCAGCCGAAACGCAATCAACCGGCGGTCGTGGCGGCAAAGCGACACCTGCCCCGGTCGGGCCGCCGGCTCAAAGGTTATGCTGCAGGAACGCCATACTGCGCTCCTGCGCCAGCGCGGTCGCACTCGCGACATAGCTCGGCCGCTCCGGACAGCCGAACCCGTGCCCGGCCCCCTCGTAGACGAACACCTCGACCCCCGGCTGCGCCGCCCGGACCGCCTCCACGTCGGCCAGCGGGATGTGGTCGTCGTCGGCGCCGAAATGCAGCTGCACCGGGCAGTTCGGGTGCAGGTCCTTGGTCGCCACGATCCCGCCGCCGTACCAGCCGACCGCGGCCGAGAACCGCTGCGACCGTGTGGCGCCGGCCCAGGCCAGCGCGCCGCCCCAGCAATAGCCGATGATCCCCACCTTTTCCCGCCCAAGCGCCTCCGCGCTGGCGAGCAGGTCCGCCAGCGTGTCCTCCGGCCTGATCGCCGAGCGGAGCGCCATCCCCCGCTTGCCGTCCTCCGGCGTGTAGGCGAGCTCGACCCCGCGCTCGGCGCGGTCGAACAGCGCGGGCGCCACCACGAAATAGCCCGCGTCGGCGAACCCGTCCGCCACCGCGCGGATGTGGTGGTTCACGCCGAAGATCTCCTGCACCACCACCAGAGCGCGCGGCGCGTCGGCGAAGCCGGCCTGGTAGGCGGAGAAGCTGTGCCCGTCGGCGGCGCCCAGCGTGATCGTGTGGCCCATCAACATGGTTCCTCGTCCGGTCCATCGCCCTGGATCGGACGACGGCACCTGTGGCAGGTTGCCGCCATGGGCGAGATCGTCAACCTCAGGACCAGGCGCCGGCAGCGCGACCGCGCGGGAGCGTCGCAGCAGGCCGCCGACAACCGCGCCCGGTTCGGCCGTACCCGCGAGGAGGTCGCCCGCGACCGTCAGCACCAGGCGCGGCAGCAGGCGGTGCTGGACGGCGCCCGCCTGGACCCATCGCCCCCCGCCGACGACGATCCTCCTACTGCAGGGTGAGCACCGTGCCCGGCATCCGCACCCGGTGCGCGCCGACCAAGTCGAGCGACCCCACCCGCACCGAGTGCAGCCGCCCCTCGATCTCGCGCTCCCAGAACGACAGGAACCGCCGCAGCACCGGATAGGCGGGCGCCAGGTCGAGCTCCTGCCAGATGTAGCTTTGCAGCACGGCCGGATGATCGGGAAGCCGGTACAGGATCTCCGCCGTCGTCAGGCGGTACTCCTTGAGCTGCAGCGACAGGGACATGGCGTTTTCCGGACATGACAGGATTGCGACAACCCCGATCCTGGCCGCGTTGATCACGAAGACGCAACAAAAATCCAAGCAACATCAACGCTTTGGCACTCAACCGAGCCAAGTGCTGCCATTCTTGACAGCGGCCGCCCAAGCGCCTAGATCGCCGCTAGCACTTCGAGGCTTCGAGTGCCAACCGCGTCGCGGGTGGCGTTGAGCCCGGACGCCCAACCGGCGGTGTCGCCTTTTCTACCGGGGCGCCGCCAAGACCTGAAGAGGAGCGCACCGCATGGCGAAGTTCCGTCCCCTGCATGACCGTGTCGTCGTCAAGCGCCTGACCGGCGAAGAGAAGACCGCGGGCGGCATCATCATCCCCGACACCGCCAAGGAAAAGCCGATGGAAGGCGAGATCGTCGCCGTCGGCGCCGGCGCACGCAACGAGACCGGCGCCATCGTGGCGCTGGACGTGAAGGCGGGCGACCGCGTCCTGTTCGGCAAGTGGTCGGGCACGGAAGTGAAGATCGACGGCGAGGAGCTGCTGATCATGAAGGAAAGCGACATCATGGGCGTGATCGAGAAGGCGGCCTGAGGCTTCCCTTCTTTCGAACCGTTCCGATCGATCCTTTCCCCACCAGGAGACAACACACATGGCTGCCAAAGACGTCCGCTTCGGCGGTGAAGCCCGCCAGCGCATGCTGCGCGGTGTCGACATCCTCGCAGACGCCGTGAAGGTGACGCTCGGTCCCAAGGGCCGCAACGTCGTCATCGACAAGAGCTTCGGCGCGCCCCGCATCACCAAGGACGGTGTGACGGTCGCCAAGGAGATCGAGCTTTCCGACAAGTTCGAGAACATGGGCGCCCAGATGGTGCGCGAAGTGGCCTCGAAGACCAACGACATCGCCGGCGACGGCACCACCACCGCCACCGTGCTGGCCCAGGCGATCGTCCGCGAGGGTGCCAAGGCCGTCGCTGCCGGCATGAACCCGATGGGCCTCAAGCGAGGCATCGACAAGGCCGTCGCCCACGTCGTGGCCCAGCTCGCCGCCAACACCAAGAAGATCACCACGCCCGCCGAGACCGCACAGGTCGGCACGATTTCGTCCAACGGCGAGACCGAGATCGGCGAGATGATCAGCCAGGCCATGCAGAAGGTCGGCAACGAGGGCGTGATCACGGTCGAGGAGGCCAAGGGCATCCAGACCGAGCTCGACGTGGTCGAGGGCATGCAGTTCGACCGCGGCTACATCTCGCCGTACTTCATCACCAACGCCGAGAAGATGATCGCGGACCTGGATAGCCCCTACATCCTGATCCACGAGAAGAAGCTGTCCTGCCTGCAGCCGATGCTGCCGCTGCTCGAGAGCGTGGTGCAGTCCGGCCGTCCGCTGCTGATCATCGCCGAGGACGTCGACGGCGAGGCGCTGGCCACCCTGGTGGTCAACAAGCTGCGCGGCGGCCTCAAGATCGCTGCCGTGAAGGCGCCGGGCTTCGGTGACCGTCGCAAGGCGATGCTCGAGGACATCGCGATCCTGACCGGTGGCCAGGTGATCTCCGAAGACCTCGGCATCAAGCTGGAGAGCGTCACGCTCGCCATGATGGGCCGGGCTAAGAAGATCCACATCGAGAAGGAGAACACCACGATCGTGGAGGGCGTCGGCGAGAAGGCCGACATCCAGGGTCGTTGCGGCCAGATCCGGGCGCAGATCGAGGAGACAACCTCGGACTACGACCGCGAGAAGCTGCAGGAGCGTCTGGCCAAGCTGGCAGGCGGCGTCGCGGTGATCCGCGTCGGCGGCTCCACCGAGGTCGAGGTGAAGGAGCGCAAGGACCGCGTCGACGACGCGCTGCATGCGACCCGCGCCGCGGTCGAGGAAGGCATCGTCCCCGGCGGCGGCACGGCACTCGCCCGCGCCTCGCTCGAGCTGGCCCACATGACCCCGCTCAACGAGGACGAGAAGTTCGGCATCGAGATCATCCGCAAGGCGCTGCAGACTCCGCTGCGCCAGATCGCCGAGAACGCCGGCGAGGACGGTGCGGTGATCGCCGGCAAGGTGCTGGAGAACTCCGAGTACGCCTACGGCTTCGACGCGCAGCTGATGGAGTACAAGAACCTGGTGGAAGCCGGCATCATCGACCCGACCAAGGTCGTGCGCACGGCGCTGCAGGACGCGGCCTCGGTCGCCGGCCTGCTCGTCACCACCGAGGCGATGATCGCCGAGAAGCCCGAGAAGAAGGCCCCCGCGGGCGGTCCTCCGGGCGGCGGCATGGGCGACATGGACTTCTGAGACACCCACGGGCGTCCTAGGCGTGAACGGGGGAGGGCGGTCCTGCGAGGGGCCGCCCTTTTTCGCGTTTCCCGGTTGCGGGCCCTGTTCATCATCTCTTCGTGATTGACAGGGCCGTATCTTTCTGCCCCCATAACGACTGGTCGGCAAACCGCGCCCTGGTCCGGCGTAGCGGGAGGCCGGCGCGTTCGAGTGGCTGGCTGGCGGGGAGAGTGACCGGCGATGGCGATCGGTTCGGTGAAGTGGTTCAACACCACCAAGGGTTTCGGCTTCATCATGCCGGATGACGGCGGCAAGGACGTGTTCGTCCACATCACCGCGGTCCAGGCCGCCGGCTTGCGCGGCCTGAACGAGGGCCAGAAGGTCAGCTACGAGATCGCCATGGAGCGCGGCAAGGCGGCCGCGACCAACCTCAAGCCGATCTGACCGCCGGCTCGTCCGGCGCGGTTTCGGTCCGCGCCGACAGGAAGCGTCCGGTTTCCGCCACCGCGTCCGCCAGCCCGACCCGGCGCACCGGCACCCCGGCTGGGAACGCCGAGGCCAGCCGCGTCGGCATGCGCCGGTCCAGCAGCACGAACACCCCCCGGTCCCCGGCGCTGCGGATCAGCCGCCCGAACGCCTGCCGCAGCCTGAGCCGCGCGATCCGGTCGTCATAGGCGCCCGGCTGCCCGCCCGACAGGTGGATGCGCCGCTCCCGGTGCAGGACGTCCGGCCGCGGCCACGGCACCCGCTCGAACACCACCAGCCTGAGCGCCCGCCCCGGCACGTCCACCCCGTCGCGCATCGCGTCCGTGCCGAGCAGGCAGCTGTCCTCCTCCGTCCGGAACACGTCCACCAGGGTCGCGTTGTCCATCGCGTCCATGTGCTGCGCGAACAGCGGGATGCCCGCCTCCTCCAGCGGCACCGCGATCCGCTCGTGCACCTGCCGCAGCCGCGAGATCGCCGTGAACAGCCCGAGCCCGCCGCCGCCGGCCGCCACGAACAGCGCCCGGTAGGCGCCCGCCACCGCCGTCGGATCGTCATGCGCCACGTCCGTGACCACGAACGCCCGCGCCTGGCTGCGATAGTCGAACGGGCTCGCCAGCGACGCGCGCA
>CAXTOD010000144.1:0-7223 GCA_964245705.1 uncultured Acetobacteraceae bacterium | reverse complement strand
AGGACAGCTCAGGGATCACTGTAGACGACATCGCCAAGCGCCTGATCGACCACGGCTTCCACGCGCCCACCGTCAGCTTCCCCGTCCCCGGCACCTTCATGATCGAGCCGACGGAGTCGGAGAGCCGCGCCGAGCTGGACCGGTTCTGCGACGCCATGCTGTCGATCCGCGAGGAGATCCGTGCGGTCGAGGAGGGGCGGACAGCTGTGGCCGATTCGGCCCTGCGCCACGCCCCGCACACCGCGAGCGACCTGCTCAGCCCCGAATGGACCCGCCCCTATGCGCGCGCCGCCGGCTGCTTCCCCGGCGGCGTGCACGGCGACAAGTACTTCCCGCCCGTGGGCCGGCTGGACAACAGCTACGGCGACCGCAACCTGGTGTGCTCCTGCCCGCCGGTCGACAGCTACGCCGAGGCGGCGGACTGAGGACGCGCGGCGGCCGCTAGGCCCGCCAGCCGAACTCCGGGAAGCTCCAGCCGAGCTCGCGCAGCACCATCTCGTTCATCGTCGGCGTCAGGGTCGAGGGCCAGTCGCCGGGGACGCCCTTGCGCAGGAACGACCCGGCCTGTCCGCTCCCGGCCGGACGGCCGCCGGTCAGCCGCGCGAAGGCGGTGCGCGCCACGCAGTCCGCCACCACGTCCCCGTCGTCGCCCACCCCCAGGAACCGGAACAACCCGGCCAGCGCCGGTTCCGGCCGGTCGCACAGCGTTTCGTAGGTGACGACCCGGAAGCTGTCCGGCAGCTCCGCCTTGCAGGCCAGCATGGCCCGCATCCACCGGTCGGCCAGCGGCAGCACCTGCCGGATGAAGGCGACCTTGTCCGCGTCGGTGGCGCCGGGACGGGCCTGGAAGCGGTGCCAGTTCGAGGTGATGACGTCGCGTGGGTCGCGGGCGATGCTGATCAGCCTGGCGTGCGGGAACAGCGCGCGCAGCTGCGGAAAGAAGAAGATGTTGCCGGGCGTCTTCTCGCCGATCGCCTGGGCGTCGGGCCGCGTCGTCGCCTGCTGCCGGAACGCCGACAGGATCGCGGTGCCGAGCAGGAACTGCGTGTCGCCGGGATCGGGCAGGGGATAGCCGCCGGTGTGGCCGAAGATGGTCGTGTTGCGCTCGTGCAGGGCCGCGTAGCGCTGCCGCATCGCCCGGTCGAGCGGCACCGCGCAGTGGTCGCGGAACTGGGCTTCTCCCCGGCAGGACACCTCGGGGTGGCTGTCGAGCATCTGCTGCAGCCAGGTGGTGCCGGAGCGCGGCTGGCCGTCGACGAAGAACAGCTGGCGCTCGGCGAGCCGGGCCAGTTCGGCGTGACGGTCGGCCCAGCTTTCCACGCGACGGTTCCTGGCAGCTCATCCGGGCAGCTCATCCGGGCAGCCCATCCGGCGGCCCGATCTAACGGCGCACCGACTTGATCCACAAGCAGCCGGTCCCGTCGCGGTTGACACCAGCCTGACCCGCTCCTAGAAGTGAATGAGAATGACTTGCATTAACGAGGATCGCGGGCTGCTCCTGGAGGGGTCGGGTGGGGTTCGCAACGCGTCTGAAGACGCTGGCAGTCGCCGGATCGATCGGCCTCGGCGCGCCGGAGGCAGCCCTCGCGCAGGCCACCGCCAGCAACCTGCTCGGCCCGATCTGGGGCGCCCGCCCATGGCTCGGCCAGTATGGGGTGTCGTTCGGCCTGAACGAGATCAGCGAGGTGTTCGGCAACCCCACCGGCGGCCTCCACCAGGGCGCGGACTATGACGGGCTGACCGAGATGAGCGTGGGCATCGACCTCGGCCGCGCCATCGGGCTGCAGGGCGGCACGATCAACGTGAGCGCGTTCCAGATCCACGGTCGCAGCCTGAGCCAGGACAACCTCGACAACCTCGACACCATCAGCGGCATCGAGGCGAACCGCGCCACCCGCCTGTGGGAGCTGTGGTACGACCAGCAGTTCCGCGACGGCGACGTCGACCTCAAGATCGGCCAGCAGAGCCTGGACCAGGAGTACATCGGCAGCGTCAGCGCCAGCGTGTTCGCCAACACCGCGTTCGGCTGGCCGGCGCTGCCGTCCTTCGACATGTACGCCGGCGGCCCGGCCTATCCGCTGGCCTCGCTCGGCGTGCGGCTGCGCGGCAGCGACGGGCCGTTCAGCCTGCTCGGCGGCGTCTACGACGACAACCCGGCCGGCGGCCCGTTCAACGACGACCCGCAGACAAACGCCGACAAGACCGGCGCCCTGTTCAACCTCGGCACCGGCGCGCTGTTCATCGCCGAGCTCGACTTCGCCCCCAACCAGCCGTCGGGCGGGGATACCGTGGTCGGCGGCCAGAGCAGCGGCCCGGGCGTGAACTCGGGCGGCGGAAGCGGGGGCGGCGGCCTGCCCGGCGCCTACAAGATCGGCGCCTGGTTCGACAGCGGGTCGTTCCCGGACCAGCGCACCGACAACCGGGGTGGCCTGCTCGCCGACCCGTCGAGCGACGGCCAGCCGCGGATGCGCCGGCACGACTACGCGGTCTACGGCGTGATCGACCAGATGGTGTGGCGGCAGGGCGGAGGCGGCGCGCGGTCGCTCAACCTGTTCACCCGCCTGATGGGCGCACCGGGAGACCGCAACCTCGTCGACTTCGCCGCCAACCTCGGCCTGGTGATGAAGGCGCCGCTGCCCGGGCGGGACGCCGACACGCTGGGCTTCGCCGGCGGCTTCACCAAGCTCGGCCGCCACGCGCTCGAGTTCGACCAGGACGCCGCCCGCTTCAACCCCGACGCCTACTCGCCGCTGCGTTCCTCCGAAAGCTACCTGGAGCTGACATATCAGTACGTCCCGGCAGGCTGGCTGACGGTGCAGCCCGATGCGCAGTACATCTTCGACCCCGGCGGCGGCATCGCCAACCCCGACGCTCCCAACCAGCGGATCTCGAACGAGCTCGTGCTGGGCGTGCGCAGCACCATCGTGTTCTGAACGATGTTCCCGTTTCCAAGCGTCCCGGAGATCCCGATGCCCTCCTCCCTGCGCCGCCTCCTGCCGGCGATCGCGCTCTGCCTCGCCACGCTGCCGGCGGCGGCGGTGGACGCGCCGTTCCTGGCCGGGCTGAAGCACCGCAGCACGGTCTCCTCCACCGTGCCCGCCAACGGCGACCAGAACCCGTACGCGGTGGTGGTGTCGCCGGTCAGCGCCGGCCGCCTGGTGCGGGACCACGTGCTGGTGGGCAACTTCAACAACGCCGGCAACCTGCAGGGGCTGGGCACCACGATCGTGCAGATCGACCCGCAGACGGAAAGCCTGTCGCTGTTCGCCTCCGTGCCGCGCACCTTGGACCGCTGCCCGGGCGGCGTGGGCCTGACCACGGCGATGGCGGTGCTCAAGACCGGCTGGGTGGTCATCGGCTCCCTGCCCAGCCGGGACGGCACCACCGCCACCAAGGGCGACGGGTGCCTGATCCTGTTCGACCGCGACGGCAAGGTGGCCGACGTGTGGAGCGGGCCGAAGATCAACGGCCCCTGGGGCAACATGGCGGTGATCGACCGCGGCAACAGCGCCACCCTGTTCTTCAGCAACACCGGCTACGGCGTCGGTGCCCCGTCGGACGACGCGACCGCGCATCCGGTGTCCAGGGCGACGGTGGTGCGCCTGGAGCTGCAGGTCCCGGCCGGGGGCAGGCCGCGCGTCGCCAACATGACGGTGGTGGCGGACGGCTTCGCCGAGGCGCCGGACAAGGGCGTGTTCATCGTCGGCCCGACCGGGGTGGCGCTCGGCCCGGACGGCTCGATCTACGTGTCGGACGCGATCGGCAACCGGATCGTGCAGATCCCGGACGCGCTGACCCGCACCGGCAGCGCCGGCACCGGCACGACCGTCATCGCGGACGGGTTCCTGCGCCGGCCGCTCGCCCTTGTAAACGCGCCGAACGGCCACCTTCTGGTGACCAACGCGTTGAACGGCCAGGTGGTGGAGATCGATCCGCTGGCCCGTCGGCAGGTCGCGGCGCAGTGGATCGACGTGGACCGGGCGCAGCAGCCGGCCGGCAGCGGCGACCTGTTCGGCCTCGCTCTCGCGCCGAACGGCGACGGCTTCTATTATGTCGAGGACGACGTGAACACGCTCGTCCTGTCCCACTAGAACCCCGAACGAGGAACCGGCAGCGTTGCCCGACCACCAGACCGACCTGTCGGACCAGCCCGTCCCAGCGCGACGCGGCTTCCTGAAGGGGGCCGGTGGCCTGGCCGTGGCAGGCGCCCTGTGCCCGTTCTCCGGCGCCCGGGCAGCCGCCGCGCCGCTGCCGCAGGCCAAGGGCGTGTCCGCAGGCAGCCAGGGCGCGTCCAGGGCAGTGCCGGAGTCGTTTGACGGCCCATACCAGGCCGGCATCCTGACCCCGCTGCAGAACCACAGCTGCTTCGTCGCCTTCGACCTCGTGACGGCGGACGGCCCGTCGGTGGCGCGGCTGATGCGGTCGTGGACCGAGGCGGCGCGCCGGATGACGCGCGGCCAGACCGCGGCGGCGAGCGACGGCAATCCGGACCATCCGCCCGCCGACAGCGGCGAGGCGGTCGGTCTGGGCCCCGCCCGGCTCACGATCACCTTCGGCTTCGGCAGCGGCCTGTTCGAGAAGGACGGGCAGGACCGCTACGGCCTGCGCGCACGCCGGCCGACGGCGCTGGTCGATCTGCCGCGGTTCAACGGCGACCAGCTCGTGCCCGGCAGCACCGGCGGCGACCTGTCTGTGCAGGCCTGCGCCGACGACCCGCAGGTGGCGTTCCATGCGGTGCGGCAGCTGGCCCGGATCGCGGACGGGGTGGCGCAGCTGCGCTGGATCCAGAACGGCTATTCCGCCCAGTTCGCCGCCGAGGACACGCCGCGCAACCTTCTGGGCTTCAAGGACGGCACCCAGAACCCGATCTCGCGGCAGCCGGACCAGGCCAGCGCGGTTGCCGGCGGCAAGCGCTACGTCGCCAGCACCGCGGACGAGATCGTGTGGGCCGACGGCAGCGACGGGGACTGGATGCGGGGCGGCTCCTACCTGGTGGCGCGCCGGATCCGCATCGCCCTGGAGCACTGGGACCGCACCGCGGTGTCGTTCCAGGAGCAGGTGTTCGGCCGTTCCAAGCAGTCCGGCGCGCCGCTGACGGGGCGCAGCGAGTTCGACCCGCTCGACCTCGATGCCGTCGACCACGACGGCAACCCGGTGATCGACGGGAACGCCCACGTGCGGCTGGCCTCCGCCGCCACGAACGGCGGCGCGCAGATCCTGCGCCGGTCATACTCGTACAACGACGGGCTGAACTTCGTCGCCGAGCGCTGGCCGCCCTGGCACCAGGGGCTGGAATACGATGCCGGGCTGTTCTTCGTCTGCTACCAGCGCGACCCGCGCGCCGGCTTCGTGCGCATCTTCGACAAGATGTCCAGGTTCGACCTGCTGAACCAGTACGCCACCCATGTCGGCGGCGGCCTGTTCGCGATCCCGCCTGGAACCGGCGGCCCGGACCGCTACATCGGCCAGTCGCTGTTCGAGGGCGTGCCGCTGCGCGTGGCCGAGAACAAGCCCGTATCCTATTGAGGAGGGCGGCCGGCGCGGTTCCTTGACAGGTCGTTGCACCGCCGGTAGTGGACGGCGGCACCCGGCGGAAGGTGCGACCATGGACGAGGACACGACCGACCCGGGTTCCTTCGACCGGAGGCTGCAGGAGGCCAGGACCAGGCAGGGCCTGGACCCGACCCCTCCGCGGATCGACGGGGCCGCGCCCGACGCGTCGGGCATGGCGGTGTTCTTCCGGGTCGGCGTCGAGCTGGTTTCGGCGCTCCTGGTGGGTCTGGCGATCGGCTGGGGGCTGGACCGCCTGCTGGGGACCAGGCCGCTGCTCCTGATCCTGTTCGTGTTCCTGGGCGGGATCGCGGGCATCGTCAACGTGTGGCGGCTGGTCGCGCCGGCGCCGGTTTCTGGCCGCAGAAGCCAGGGTCGCGGTTGAAGGGGAAACGGGCTTGGCGGGCGGACACTCCATCGACGCACTGGGACAGTTCGCGCTGCACCCGGTCTTGGGTTCGCTCGGCGAAAGCCTGCGCTTCAGCCAGTCCAACCTGATGATGGTGATCGCGTCGGCGATCATCCTGCTCGTGCTGTATGTCGGCATGAGCCCGCGCGCGATCGTGCCCGGCCGGCTGCAGGCGGCGGCCGAGCTGCTCTACGACTTCATCCACAGCATGACGACCGACCAGATCGGGCCCCAGGGACGGCGCTTCTTCCCGTTCGTGTTCACCCTGTTCGCCTTCATCCTGGTCGGCAACTACATCGGCCTGGTGCCGGGCGCCTTCACCTTCACCAGCCACATCGCGGTGACGGCGGGGCTGGCGATCCTGGTGTTCGTGGTCGGGCTGCTGGTGGCGCTACGCGAGCAGGGGCTCGGGTTCTTCGCCCACTTCATCCCCGAAGGTGCGCCGCTGGCCCTGGCGCCGCTGCTGGTGCCGATCGAGATCCTGTCCTACCTGTCCCGCCCGATCAGCCTGTCGGTCCGGTTGTTCGCCAACATGATGGCCGGCCACGTGATGTTCGAGATGTTCGCCGCCTTCACCATCATGCTGGGCGGCATCCACATCATCGGGCCGGTGCTGGGGGTGGCACCCTTGGCGATCAACGTCGCCCTGATGGCGCTGGAGCTGCTGGTGGGCGCGCTGCAGGCCTACGTGTTCGCCATCCTCACCTGCATCTACCTGCGCGAGGCGGTCGCGCACTGACGCGCCGCCCCGGCCCGGCTTCTTTCATCAAACCCAAGGAAACGTTCCCATGGATCTCGCTGCCGCTCGCTACATCGGCGCCGGTCTCGCCGTGATCGCCCTCGCCGGCGTCGGCGTCGGCATCGGCAACATCTTCGCCGCCCTGGTCAGCGCGATCGGCCGCAACCCGGCCGCCCGCCCGCACGTGTTCGGGCTCGGCATCCTGGGCTTCGCCCTGACCGAGGCGGTGGCGCTGTACGCCCTGGTGATCGCCTTCATCATCCTGTTCGTCTGACGCACCGGAGCGGTGTCCATGTCGCGCGCGACCCTCGGCCTGCTGTCGGTCCTCGCGACGACCGCGGCAGCACCCGCCTTCGCCGCCGGCATGCCGCAGCTCCAGTTCAACAACCCGCTCACCACCGGGCAGGTGTTCTGGGGCGCGGTGATCTTCCTGCTGCTCTACCTCGTCCTGAGCCGGTCGGCGCTGCCGCGGGTGGGGGCGGTGCTGGCCGAGCGGCGCCACCGGATCGAGGGCGACCTCGATGC
>CAXTOD010000143.1:0-7229 GCA_964245705.1 uncultured Acetobacteraceae bacterium | reverse complement strand
GTGGTGTATCCGGCCGCCGGCAACATCGGCGGCGGCGGCTTCCTGACCCTGCGCGAGCCCGACGGCCGGGCGTTCTTCCTCGACTTCCGCGAGCACGCGCCGCTGGCGGCGACGCCGACCATGTTCCAGGACGCGGCCGGCAACGTCGTGCCCGGCCTGTCCGAGACCGGCTGGAAGGCGGTCGCGGTGCCCGGCACCGTCGCCGGCATGGACGAGGCGCTGCACCGCTGGGGGCACCTGTCGCGCGACGCGGTGATGGCGCCGGCGATCCAGCTCGCCCGCGACGGCTACGTGCTCAAGGCCGGCGACGTGATGCTATTGCGTACCGCCACCGCCGGCTTCGCCAAGGACCCGGACTCGGCGCGGATCTTCCTGCACGCCGACGGGACCCCGTATGCGGTCGGCGAGCGCCTAGTGCAGGCGGAGCTGGCCGACACGCTGTCGCGGATCGCGAGCGGCGGGCCGGCGGCGTTCTACCGCGGCCCCGTCGCGGCCGCGATCGTGGCGGCCAGCGGCAAGGGCGGCGGCGTGCTGTCGGTCGAGGACTTCGCGCGCTACCGCACCCGCGTGCTGCCGCCGGTGACCTGCCATTACCGGGGCTTCACCGTGGACACGGCACCGCCACCGAGCGGCGGCGGGGTTGCGCTGTGCGAGATCCTGGACATCCTGGACGGCGAGGACCTGCACGGCCTCGGCCTGCGCAGCGCCGCCGGGGTGCAGCGGCAGGTGGAGGCGATGCGGCACGCCTATGCCGACCGGCAGAACCTGGGCGACCCCGCCTTCGTGCACGACCCGGTGGCGAAGCTGCTCGACCCGGCCTATGCGGCGGAGATCAGGAGCCACACGCCGACCGACCGCGCGCTGGCGTCCAACACCCTGTCGCCGCTCGATCCGGTGCCGCACGAGAAGACCGAGACCACGCACTTCTCCATCATCGACCGCGACGGCCGCGCGGTATCGATGACCTACACCCTGAACGGCTGGTTCGGCGCGGAGGTGGTGGCCGGCCACACCGGCATCGTCATGAACGACGAGATGGACGACTTCTCGGCCAAGCCGGGCGCGCCCAACATGTACGGCCTGGTCGGCTCGGAGGCCAACGCGGTGGCGCCGGGCAAGACGCCGCTATCCTCGATGTCGCCGACCATCCTGTCGCGGAACAACAAGGTGGTGATGGTGATCGGCTCCCCGGGCGGCTCGCGCATCCCGACCATCACGCTCGGGGCGATCCTGGCGGTGGTGGACGGCGGCATGGACATCGCCCGCGCGGTGAACATGGCGCGGATCCACGAGCAGTGGATGCCCGAGCCGGTGGAGGCGGAGGCCGGCGCGCTGTCGCCGGAGGTGACGGCGAAGCTCACCGCCATGGGCTACCAGATCAAGGTGCACCAGAACTGGGGCTCGGCGGAGGGCATCCTGGTCGGCGGGCCGTCGCTCGGGCACCCGAGCCCGGGCGACTGGGGCGGGCTGGACCTGCGCCATCCGGGCGGGGCCGCGATCGGGGAGTGACCGGGTCCGGCGCGCGCCTCACAGCCCGGTCTGGCGCACCACCTGGTGGGTGCCTTCCACGATCAGCTCGACCGCCACGGCCGCCACGATCAGGATGCCGACCCAGGCGATCCAGCGGTAGCGCTCCAGCAGGCGCGCCACCAGCGACGCGGCCAGGCCCATCAGCGCAATCGACACCACCAGGCCGGTGATCAGCACCCACAGGTGCTGGCCGGCGGCGCCGGCGACTGCCAGGATGTTGTCCAGGCTCATGGACAGGTCGGCCAGCACGATGCGTCCGATCGCGCGTCGCAGCGCGCCGGATCCGGTCCGCCCGGCGAGCGACGGATCGTCGGCGGCCGGCCGGTGGCGGAGCTCGCGCACCATGCGCCAGCACACCCAGAGCAGCAGCAGGCCGCCGGCCAGGGTCAGCCCGACGATCGCCAGCAGCTTCAGCGCCACGGTGGCGAGCGCGATGCGGATCACCGTCGCCGCCGCGATGCCGAACAGGATCGCCACCCGGCGCTGCTTCGCGTCGAGCCCCATCACCGCCAGGCCCACCACCACCGCGTTGTCGCCGGCCAGCGTGACGTCGATGACCAGGACCTGGCCCAGCGCCAGCAGCTCGGGCAGGAGGTGATGCGGGATCGGCATGGGCGCTCCGTTCGATCGGGCCTGCACAGCGGGCCCGCGCCGGCCTAAAGCCATGCGGACTTCAGGAAAGGCAAGCGGCGGCCGTCCGGCCCGGCCGCCGGGATAAGAGGATCCGATGGTTCCACGCTACACACGGCCGGCCATGGCGGCGATCTGGGCGCCCGCCAACCGCTACCGGATCTGGTTCGAGATCGAGGCGCTGGCGGCGGAAGCGATGAGCCGGTTCGGCGACGTGCCGGCGGAGTCGGCAGCCGTGATCCGGGAGCGCGGCGACGCAGCGATGGCGGCGTTCTCCGACGACGACCTCCTCCGGATCGACGCCATCGAGGCCGAGACCCGGCACGACGTGATTGCGTTCCTGACCTGGCTCGCCGAGAAGATCGGACCGGACAGCCGGTTCGTGCATCTCGGCATGACCTCGTCCGACGTGCTCGACACCTGCCTCGCGGTGCAGCTGGTGCAGGCCTCGGACCTGCTGCTGGAGGACCTGGACGCGGTGCTGGCGGCGCTGAAGCGCCGGGCGTTCGAGCACAAGCACACCCTGACGGTCGGCCGCAGCCACGCCATCCACGCCGAGCCGACCTCGTTCGGGCTGAAGCTCGCCGGGCACTATGCCGAGTTCGACCGCAACCGCCGGCGGCTGGTGCAGGCGCGGGCGGAGATCGCCACCTGCGCCATCTCCGGGGCGGTCGGCACCTTCGCGCACGTCGACCCGCGGGTGGAGGAGTTCGTGGCCGAGCGGCTCGGGCTGCAGCCGGAGCCGGTGTCGACCCAGGTGATCCCGCGCGACCGGCACGCGGCGTTCTTCTGCACCCTGGCGGTGATCGCGTCGGGCATCGAGCGGCTGGCGACGGAGGTGCGGCACCTGCAGCGATCCGAGGTGCGGGAAGCGGAGGAGTTCTTCCATCCCGGGCAGAAGGGCTCCTCGGCGATGCCGCACAAGCGCAACCCGGTGCTGTCGGAGAACCTGACCGGGCTGGCGCGGCTGGTGCGCGCCCACGCGGTGCCGGCGCTGGAGAACGTGGCGCTGTGGCACGAGCGCGACATCAGCCACTCGTCGGTGGAGCGCAACATCGGGCCGGACGCGACGATCGGGCTGGACTTCGCCCTGTCGCGGCTGGCGGGGATGATGGAGCGACTCGTGGTGTATCCGGAGCGGATGCTGGCCAACCTCGACAGCCTGGGCGGCGTGGTGCATTCGGGCGAGGTGCTGCTGGAGCTGGCGCGGGCGGGCATCTCGCGCGAGGACGCGTACCGGATCGTGCAGCGCAACGCCATGGCGACCTGGACCGCACTGGGCACGCCGGGCGGGCGCAGCTTCCGGGAAAATCTCGATGCCGATCCGGAGGTGGCGGGCCGCGTTGCCCCGGCGCTGCTGGACCGGGCCACCGATCCCGGCCGCCACCTCGCGGCGCTCGACGCGAGCTTCCGGCGGGTGTTCGGCGAGCCCGGCCCTGCGGCCTGAGCCCTGCAATCCTGCCGCGCCACCCCTGCCATTGACACGGCTTTGTCCCCATGTCGCATTGCGGCATCTCGTTGCCGTTCGGCCCTCCGGTCGCAGGAAGCAGGTCCCAGTCATCGTGTGCACCGTCATCGTCTCCCCCACGCCCGGGGAAGCCTGGCCGCTTCTGCTCGCCGCCAACCGCGACGAGCGGCTCGACCGGCCCTGGGAGCCGCCAGGCCGCTACTGGCCCGACCAGCCCGACTCGCTCGGGCCGCGCGACGTGCCGGGCGGCGGCACCTGGCTCGCGTTGAACGACCGCGGCGTGGTGGCAGGGGTGCTGAACCGGGTGGGCAGCCTGGGCCCGGCGCCGGGCAAGCGCTCACGCGGTGAGTTGCCGCTGATCGCGGTGCGGGAAGCCACCGCCGAGGCCGCGGTCGCGGCGCTGGCGGCGACCGATGCCGGCCGCTACCGGTCCTACAACATGATCGTCGGCGACCGGCACGGGGCGTTCTACCTGTGCGGCCTCGGCTACGGCCACCCGGAGGTCACCCGGCTCGAGCCCGGCGTGCACATGATCGCCACCGGCGGCCCGGACGACATGCAGATCCCGCGCATCGCCAGCCACCTGCCGCGCTTCCAGTCGGCGCCGATGCCGATGCCGCCGCGCTCCGGCTACGGCACCACCAACGCGTCGCTGGTGGGCGTGCCGGCCGATCCGGAGCTGATGCCCAACTGGATGTTCGCGGCCGGCGCCCCGGACCGCACCCCGTTCCTTCCCGTGCCGATGGCCGCCGCCGCCTGACGGTGCGGCCCCGGCGCCCGCGCGGGATGCCTGCCGCCGGCTCCGCCCTGTAGGCGGTGGCCGGAGACGCTGCTATACCGCCCGCGCCGCGCACCGGGCGCGCCCAGCGCAGTTCAAGGACCGCTCATGGCCCGCCGCCGACAGCTCTACGAAGGAAAGGCGAAGATCCTGTTCGAGGGGCCGGAGCCGGGCACGCTCGTGCAGTACTTCAAGGACGACGCCACCGCCGGCAACGGCGCCAAGAAAGGCATCATCACCGGCAAGGGCGTGCTGAACAACCGGATCAGCGAGCACCTGATGCTCAGGCTGCACGACATCGGCGTGCCGACCCACTTCGTGCGCCGTCTCAACATGCGCGAGCAGCTGATCCGCGAGGTGGAGATCATCCCGCTGGAGGTGGTGGTGCGCAACGTGGCCGCCGGATCCTTGAGCAAGCGGCTCGGCATCCCGGAAGGCACGCGGCTGCCGCGCTCGATCCTGGAGTACTACTATAAGAACGACAGTTTGAACGACCCGATGGTGGCGGAGGAGCACATCACCGCGTTCGGCTGGGCCTCCACCGCGGACATGGACGACATCGTCGCCCTGGCGCTCCGGATCAACGACTTCCTCACCGGGCTGTTTCTTGGCGTCGGCATCACGCTGGTGGACTTCAAGCTGGAGTTCGGCCGGCTGTGGGAGAACGAGGACATGCGGCTGGTGCTGGCCGACGAGATCAGCCCGGACAACTGCCGCCTGTGGGACGCCAAGACGTCCGAGAAGATGGACAAGGACCGGTTTCGCCGCGACATGGGCCGGGTCGAGGAGGCGTACCAGGAGGTCGCCAGGCGACTCGGCATCCTGCCTGAGGCCGGCAACAACGACATGAAGGGTCCGGAGGTCATGCAATGACCGACCGCTTCATGGAGATGCGGGGTCATGCAGTGACCGACCGCTTCGCGGAGCCGGAGGTCACGCAGTGAAGGTGCGGATGACCGTCATGCTCAAGGAGGGGGTGCTCGACCCGCAGGGCAAGGCGATCGGGCACGCGCTGCACACGCTGGGCTTCGGCAACGTCGGCGAGGTCCGGGCGGGCCGGGTGATCGAGCTGGAGCTGGACGAGACCGACCCGGCGCGCGCCAAGGCGCAGGGCGACGAGATGGGGCGCCAGCTGCTGGCGAACCTGGTGATCGAGTTCTTCACGACGGAGGTGGTGGGATGACCTGTTCCCGTATCCTGGCCGGCGTGCTGGTGGCCGGCCTGGCCGCGACCGGCGGCGCACGCGCGCAGGACCGCCCGGTCGGGCGGCTGACCCACCTGCCGGCCTCGGCGCTGCTGCGGTTCTGCCAGTCGCCGCAGACGATCAAGATCTGCGACGCCTATGTCAGCGGCATCTCCGACGGCATCACCCTGGTCGAGACCGTGGCGGGACCCAACACCGCGCGCAAGGTGTGCATCCCGCAGGCGACCGGCACCCAGCTGCGCGGCACCGTGGTCGCGTGGATGTCGAAGCATCCCGAGCGGCTGTCGGCCGACGTGGGGCCGGTGGTGTACGACGCGCTGAACGAGGCCTTCCCCTGCGCCGGCGGGACGGGGACGTCCAGGCCTTGAAGGCGGGCATCGTCGTCTTCCCGGGCACCAACCGGGAGCGCGACATGGCGATCGCGCTCAAGGCGGCGTCCGGGCGGGCGCCGGTGATGCTGTGGCATCGCGACGCCGAGCTGCCGCCGCTCGACCTGGTGGTGCTGCCGGGCGGGTTCAGCCACGGCGACTACCTCCGCTCCGGGGCGATGGCCGCGCACGCGCCGATCATGGGCGCGATCCGCGCCTTCGCTGCGCGGGGCGGCCACGTGCTGGGCGTGTGCAACGGGTTCCAGATCCTGACCGAGGCGCAGATGCTGCCGGGCGCGCTGCTGCGCAATGCCGGCATGCGCTTCCTGTCGCGCGACTGCCGGCTGCGCGTGGAGCGAGACGACACCGCCTTCACCCGCGGCTGGCGGACCGGCGACCTGTTCCGGGCGCCGATGGCGCATGGCGACGGCAACTACGTCGCCGACGCGGACACGCTGGACCGGCTGGAAGGCGAGGGGCTAGTGGCGTTCCGCTACCACGGGGACAACCCGAACGGCAGCGCGCGCGCCATCGCCGGCGTGCTCAACCCGTCCCTGCGCGTGTGCGGGCTGATGCCGCACGCCGAGGACCTGGTCGACCCGCTGATGGGCGGCATCGACGGCAGGCCCTTGTTCGACGGGCTGGTGGGAGCGCTGGTGCATTGAGCGCGGAGCGGATCGTCGACGGGTCGCTGGCCCGCGAGTTCGGCCTGACCGCGGAGGAGTACGACAGGCTCCTGGCGATCATGGGCCGCACCCCCAGCCTGACCGAGCTCGGCATCTTCTCGGTGATGTGGTCGGAGCATTGTTCCTACAAGTCGTCGCGGGTGTGGCTGAAAACCCTGCCGACCACCGCGCCCTGGGTGATCCACGGGCCGGGCGAGAACGCCGGCGTGGTCGACATCGGGCAGGGGCTCGCCGCCATCTTCAAGATGGAGAGCCACAACCATCCGAGCTTCATCGAGCCGTACCAGGGAGCCGCCACCGGCGTCGGCGGCATCCTGCGCGACGTGTTCACCATGGGGGCGCGGCCGGTCGCCAACCTCAACGCGCTGCGCTTCGGCGACCCGGACCACCCGCAGACGCGGCGCATCGTCGACGGGGTGGTGCGCGGGGTGGGTGGCTACGGCAACTGCGTCGGCGTGCCGACGGTGGGCGGCGAGATCAACTTCCACCCGTCCTACGACGGCAACCCGCTGGTCAACGCCATGACGGTGGGGGTGGCGCGCCAGGACCGCATCTTCCTTTCCGC
>CAXTOD010000142.1:6733-7261 GCA_964245705.1 uncultured Acetobacteraceae bacterium | reverse complement strand
GGCTTCCTCGACATCGCCGGCCTGGTCGAGGCGGTGCTGGACCGGCTGGGCGCGCCGTCCGCCGACACCCTCGACGCGGTGCTGCACTGGGACGGGGAGGCGCGGCGACAGGCCGGGGCCTTCGCGTCCCGCCGCGCCGCCGCACGCGCCGCCTGAGTCACCGGAGGCCTTCCCGATGCTGCCCGACTTCCTGCGTACCGTTCTGGCCGCCCTGTTCGTGCTCGGTGTGCTGGTGTTCGTGCACGAGCTCGGCCACTACCTGGCGGCGCGCTGGCGCGGCGTCCACGTCGAGGTGTTCTCCATCGGCTTCGGCCGGCCGCTGTTCCGCTGGCGCGACCGCGTCGGCACCGAGTGGCGCCTGTGCGTGCTGCCGATCGGCGGCTACGTGAAGCCGCACGGCTTTGAAGCGGCGGAGGACGCCACGCCGGAGATGCGCGCCGCCTGGCTGCCGGGCCGCACCTTCCACGACAAGCCGGTGCTGAGCCGCGCGATCGTTATCGCCGCCGGCCCGGTGTTCAACTTCCTGCT
>CAXTOD010000142.1:0-6723 GCA_964245705.1 uncultured Acetobacteraceae bacterium | reverse complement strand
CCTGCTCGCCGTGCTGCTGTTCGCCGCCGTGTTCGCGACCGCGGGCAAGCCGGCCGACCAGGCCGACCTGGCGATGATGCGGCCCACCGTGGGCGGGATCGCCGCCAACAGCGCCGCGGAGCGGGCGGGCCTGAAGGAGGGCGACCTGATCGAGGCGGTGGACGGCACCCCCATCCCCAGCTTCGGCAACCTGCAGCGGCTGATCGCCGCCAGCCCCGGCCGTGCCGTGCGGCTCCAGGTGCGGCGCGGCGGCCACGAGCTCGACCTTCCGGTCACGCTCGGCACGGTGCACGGCGGCGGCCTGACCACCGGGCAGCTCGGCGTGATCGCGGAGCCGCCGCCGCCGCGTCGCGTGGGCCTGGGCGAGGCGGTGGTGGCCGCGATCCACACCACCGCAGCGGTCATCGTCAGCTGGGTGGCGGGGCTGTGGCAGATGCTCACCGGCCACGTCGCCGCCTCCCAGCTCGGCGGCACGCTGCGGATCGCGCAGATGTCGGGGCAGTTCGCCGCCGCCGGCACCGCCAGCCTGCTGACCTTCATGGCCATCCTGTCCATCAACCTCGGGCTGGTGAACCTCCTGCCGGTGCCGATCCTCGACGGCGGCCGGCTGGTGTTCTACGCCATCGAGGCCCTGCGCGGCCGCCCGGTGTCGCGCGGCGTGCAGGAAGCGGGGTTCCGTGCCGGCTTCGCCCTGATCGCCGGCGTGTTCCTGTTCGCCACTGTCAACGACCTGGCCCAGTTCGGCCTGTTCGGCTGGCTGCGCCACGTGATCGGATGACCGCCGCCACCGCAACGGTGGCGGCACCGCGCGTGCGCTGCCGCCCGGGATTCGGGTAGCTCCGCCGCAACGGGCGCTGCCTCCCGATTTCGTCATCGTCCGGTGGCGGCGGGCCGGCGTCCGGGCGAGCGGCGAACCCCGATCGGGGGGAGACGGCCTCGGGAAGCAGCTCTGGGGGATGGGTCGCCTTGTCCGGTAAACGTTCTGCTCTGCTCGCCTCCGTCTGCCTGCTTCCCGTCGCCACCGCCGCAGCCGTCGCCCAGGATGCGCAGGCTCCAGCCTCGGCCCCAGCCCCGGCATCGGGCCAGCGGACGGAAGGGGTGCGGCATCACCCGGCACGCCGCGGCACCGCCGGGCACCGGCCGGCCGCCGAGCCGGCGGAGTCGGGCGGCCCCATCCGGTCGATCCGGGTGGAGGGCAACTCCCGCATCGAGACCGGCACCGTGCTGTCCTACCTGGTGGTGCAGGCGGGCGAGCCGTTCAACCAGGAGGAGCTCGACCGCAGCCTGAAGACGCTCTACGCGACCGGGCTGTTCCGCGACGTCACCCTGCACCGCAACGGCGACACCCTGGTGGTGGTGGTGGTCGAGAACCCGATCGTCAATCGCATCTCGTTCGAGGGCAACCACGCCGCCAAGGACGACGACCTGCGCAAGGAGATCGAGCTGCGCGCGCGCGCCGTCTACACCCCCGAGATGGCCAGCCGCGACCGGCAGAAGATCCTCGACCTTTATGCCCAGAAGGGCCGCTACGCCGTCACCGTGACGCCGCAGATCATCCGCCTGTCGCACAACCGGGTGGACGTGATCTTCCAGATCACCGAGGGCGAGCTGACCCTGATCCGCAAGGTCAGCTTCGTCGGCAACAAGGCGTTCGGCGAGGCCCGCCTGGCCCAGGTGATCACCTCGAAGGAGACCGCCTGGTACCGGTTCTTCTCCACCTCCGACGAGTACAACCCGGACCGGGTGAAGTACGACTCCGAGCTGCTGCGCCGCTTCTACCTGCGCAACGGCTACGTCGACTTCACCGTCAACGACGCCACCGCCGAGCTCGCCCCGGACCGCAAGTCGTTCCTGATCACCTTCACGGTCACCGAGGGGCCGCGCTACCGCATCGGCCACATCGAGGTGAAGTCCACCCTGCGCCACGTCAGCTCCGAAAGCCTGCGCCCGCAGATCGGGCTGTTCGAGCACCAATGGTACAACGGCGACGACATCCAGCGCGTGACGGAGGCGCTGCAGACCAGGCTGCAGGCCAGCGGCCAGCCCTTCGCCTCCGTGCATCCGGAGATCGCGCGCAACACCGACAACCACACCGTCGACCTGCTGTTCGACGTCAGCGAGGGCCCGCGCGTCTACGTCGACCGCATCGACATCAACGGCAACACCATCACCCAGGACCGGGTGATCCGGCGCCAGTTCGGCTTTGCCGAGGGCGACCCGTTCACCCCAGCCGAGCAGCGCCGCGCCAAGCAGAGCCTGCAGGACCTGGGCTTCTTCAACACCGTCACGGTGGACACCACGCCCGGCTCGGCGCCGGACCGGGTGAACGTCAACGCCAACATTTCCGAGAAGCCGACCGGCCAGATCACGCTGGGCGGCGGCTACTCGACCGATGCCGGCGTGCTCGGCAACGCCGGCATCCGCCAGTCCAACCTGGTCGGCTCCGGGATCGACGCGTCCTTGAGCGGCACCATCGCCCAGTACGAGAGCCAGGTGGACCTGTCGCTGACCGACCCGTACTTCCTCGGCCGCAACATGGTGGCCGGCATCGACCTGTTCGACATCGAGACCGAGGGCAACAGCTCCAACGTCCAGAACTACTACGAGACCCGGATCGGCGGCACCGCGCGCATCGGCTACGCCTTCAACCGCTACCTGTCGCAGTCCTGGAACTACACCCTGACCGACCGCCGGGTGTCCGACATCTACACCCAGGCCAGCCTCTACGTGCAGGCCGAGGAAGGCACCTCGCTGCTGTCGCAGGTCGGCACCACGCTCGCCTACGACCGGCGCGACAGCCGGCTGGCGCCGCATGACGGCTACGTGGTGACGCTGGGCGTGGACGTGGCCGGGCTCGGCGGCAACGAGAAGTACGTCCGCGGCAAGATCGACGGCTCCTACTTCATCCCGCTGGACTACTTCACCGGCAACCACGACTGGACGATCTCGCTCAAGGCCGGCACCGGCTACCTGGTCGACTACGGCGGCGGCCGGCAGGACATCGTCGACAACTTCTACCTGGGCGGCGACAACCTGCGCGGCTTCTATGACGGCGGCGTCGGGCCGTACTCCAACCCGACCGGCCACTACCCGGCGGCGGACGCGCTCGGCGGCCGCTTCATCTACACGCAGTCCTCCCAGCTGAACTTCCCGCTTCCCGTCGGGCCCGACCTCGGCCTGTCGGGACGCTACTTTGTCGACATCGGCGGCCTGTCCGGTGCCCGCGTCATCACCACCAACTTTTCCCGGTTCCCGTTCAACGCCGGCCAGTCCATCCTGGGCGACAACCTCCGCCCGCGCGTCGGCACCGGCGTCGGCGTGTCCTGGAAGAGCCCGTTCGGCCTGATCAACGTCGATCTCGGCATCCCGGTGGTGAAGCAGCCCAGCGACAAGCAGCAGGTCTTCCGATTCGGCTTCGGCTCCCAATTCTGAGGTGATGATGTCCCGTTCCACCAGCGCCCTCCTGCTGGCGGGCGCCCTGCTCATGCAGGCGCCACTTCTCGTCCCCGCCGCGCACGCGCAGCAGAACGGCGGCTGGTTCGTGCCCAAGAGCAGCCAGCCGGCCGACGCCCCTGCGGCCACGCGTCGCCGTGCGGCACCCCAGCCGCGTCCGGTTCCCGAGCCCCTGCCGGCAGCGGTGCCGATCCAGGACCAGCAGCAGGGAGACCCCCAGGCGCAGGGTCCGCAGGTACAGCCGGTGCTGCCGCTGCCGCCGATCCCCTCGCTCGCCGACCTGCCCAAGGGCAACCCGCCGCCGCCCGCCGTGTTCGGCATCATCAGCGTGCCCGAGGTGATGCACGCCTCCTCCGCCGCGCAGCAGGTCGAGAAGGTGCTGGGCGCCAGGCGCGACAAGCTGAACGGGGACGCGCAGAAGGAACAGGCGGCCTGGCGCGAAACCCAGCAGCAGATCCAGGCGGCCGCCAAGGGCCTCAGCCAGGACCAGGTCCAGGGCCGGGTGCGCGCGCTGCAGGCGCGGGTGCAGGCGGCGCAGAAGGACTTCCGCAACCGCAACCGCATCATCCAGGAGGCGGCCCAGGTCGCGATCGGCCAGATCGAGCGCGAGCTGGTGCAGGTGATCAAGCAGGTGTCCGCCTCGCACGGCATGAACTTCGTGCTGCACCGCGAGCAGGTGGCGCTCAACATGCCGGAGTTCGACATCACGCCGCAGGTGGTGAACCAGCTCAACTCCACCCTGCCCTCGGTGTTCATCCCGGCCGACGGGGTCGACTCCGAGGTGCTGGCCAGGAGCGGCACCTACCCCACCACCGCCAACCCCGGCCCGCAGCCGGTGGCCGCGGCCGCTCCGGTCCCGGCACCGCCGGCCGTCGCCCGGAAGTAGCGGGGAGCGCGGCCCGACGGTGCAGGCAGGCGGCGGTCATCAAAACCGGGCCGGGCCGGGGGACGGGCGCTTCTTCGCCCGCACCGGCCCGCATTCCCTCGCCCGCCTGGCGCAGGAGGTCGGCGCCGAGCTGCGCGGCGCGTCCGGCGTCGGACCGTTCGTGGGGGTGGCGCCGCTGCAGGCCGCCGGACCGGACCAGGTCAGCTTCCTCGACAACCGGCGCTACCTGCCCCAGCTCGCCGATACCGGCGCCGGCGCGGTGATCGTGTCGCCGGCCTTCGCCGGCGCGGTGCCGCCCGCCTGCGCCGCCCTCGTCACGGCGCAGCCCTACCTGGCCTGGGCCCGGATCGCCTCCCTGTTCCACCCGCGCGAGGCGGCAACGCCCGGCATCCACCCGACCGCCGTGGTCGAGGACGGCGCCGCGATCGACCCCTCGGCCGAGATCGGCCCGTTCGTCCATGTCGGCGCCGGGGCCGAGATCGGCGCCAACACCCGCGTCGGCGCCCATGCCGCGATCGGGCCGGGCGTCCTGGTCGGGCCGGACTGCCGCATCGGCAGCCATGTCAGCCTGAGCCACGCGGTGCTGGGCGCCCGGGTGACGCTGTTCCCTGGTGCCCGGGTCGGCCAGGAAGGCTTCGGCTTCGCGGTCGGGCCGGCCGGGTTCGTGTCCGTGCCGCAGCTCGGCCGGGTGCTGATCGAGGACGACGTGGAGGTCGGCGCCAACAGCACGATCGACCGCGGCTCGGCGCAGGACACGGTGATCGGCGCCGGCTCCCGCCTCGACAACCTGGTGCAGATCGGGCACAACGTGCGCCTCGGCCGCTGCTGCATCGTGGTGGCGCAGGCCGGGATTTCAGGGTCGACGGAACTCGAGGATTTCGTCACCGTCGCGGCGCAGGCGGGGCTGATCGGCCACATCCGGGTCGGGCGGAAGGCCCGGATCGGCGCGCAATGCGGCGTGATGTCGGACGTGGACGCGGGCGCCGACGTGATCGGCAGCCCGGCGATGCCGTTCCGCGAGTTCTTCCGCAACGTGGCGGCACTCCGGCGCCTGGCGAAGCGGCCGGACAGGAGCCGTGGCGGCCGCCCGGTTGCGGACGATCCGGAACCAGCGTGAGGGAGAAGGGTTCGATCCGGATGGACGGGACGACACAGAACGGGCCGGACGGATCGTCGGCCGAGGGGGATGCCGACATCGGCGTCGTGCCCTCCGCCGGGACCGGCACCACGATCGACATCATGCGGATCATGACCGCGCTGCCGCACCGCTACCCGTTCCTGATGATCGACCGCATGGTGGACGTGGTGCCCGGGGTGTCCGGGACCGGGATCAAGAACGTGTCCGTCAACGAGCCGTTCTTCCAGGGCCACTTCCCCGGCCGGCCGGTGATGCCGGGCGTGCTGATCATCGAGGCGATGGCGCAGGCCGCCGCCCTCGTGGTGCTCGAGCTGGGCGGCATCGAGGGCCGGCTGGTCTACTTCATGACCATCGAGAACGCCAAGTTCCGCCGCCCGGTCGGTCCGGGCGACCAGCTGCGCATCCACGTGGTCAAGGAGCGCGCGCGCGGCAACGTGTACAAGTTCCGCGGCGTGGCCCGGGTGGACGGGGTGTCCGTGGCCGAGGCCAGCTACGGCGCGATGATCATGGACGACGCCGCGGCCCGACAAGCGCCGTAACATCTCGTGTCTTGGCCGTCCCCCGGGCGGCCCTTAAGCGTCCTCGGGCGATGCCGGCCGTTTCCCCGGGCTCGCGCCGCCCCAGGTGGAGTCGCCGTACCCATGTCCGCTGAACTCGCCGGGCTGAAGCAGGCCGGGCGCCTGCACCAGGCCGGCCGCAACCCCGTCGCCATCCACCCCAGCGCGGTGGTGCTGCCCGGTGCGGTGCTCGGCGCCGGCGTCCGGATCGGGCCTTGGTGCAGCGTCGGCGCCGAGGCGGTGCTGGAGGACGGGGTCGAGCTCGTGTCGCACGTCGTGGTCGACGGGCACACCATTCTCGGCGCCGGCGCCAGGCTGTTCCCGTTCTGCACCGTCGGCATGGCGCCGCAGGACCTGAAGTACCGCGGCGAGCCGACCCGCTGCGTCGTCGGCCCGCGCACCGTGATCCGCGAGGGTGCCACCGTGCATCGCGGCACCGCGGGCGGCGGCGGGATCACGCGGATCGGCGCCGACTGCCTGATCATGGCCAACGCCCACGTCGCCCATGACTGCCGGCTCGGCGACCGCGTCATCATCGTCAACAACGTGGTGATGGGCGGCCACGTTGACATCGCCGACGACGCCCGGATCATGGGCCAGGCGGCGCTGCACCAGTTCGTGCGGATCGGCCGCGCGGCGGTGGTGGGCGGCGTGTGCGGGGTCGAGAGCGACGTGATCCCGTACGGCAG
>CAXTOD010000141.1:0-7280 GCA_964245705.1 uncultured Acetobacteraceae bacterium | reverse complement strand
CGCCCGGACGCCGCGCCGGCGAGCCGTCCGCCGCCGTGGCCGGAGGTTGGAGGAACGGTGCCTGGTCCGGGCTCAGGTCGACGTCCGGGGCATCGGTCGACGGCAGCGGCGGGAACACGGACATGGGGTGGATGGCCTCGATCTGGTCGTAACCGGAACGCCCGCCGATGGCCGCGGTTCACGTGGCAGGCCGGCTGTCGCGACGGGCGATCGCGACAGCCGGTGGCCTGGCCGCGGCCGCCCTTCATGCTAGGCTCGCCCCGTGACGCCCCCGGACGACCAGCTCCCAGACCAGCCGATCGCAGTGCCGGCCGACGTGCTGCCCTGGACCATCCATCCGGCCCTGACCGAGGATCGGCTGCGCGTGTGCGCGCTGCTGCTGGCGCACGCCCGGCGCGACGCGGTGCGGCTCGCCTCGATCGAGATGGGCGACGACACCTGGTCGATCGGCTGCCGCGCCTATGCCTTCGGCCGCCAGCGCCTGCAGCGGGCGGCGGAGCGCGGCACCCACAACTGGCTCACCGTGCTCGACGGCAGCCACCATTTCGTGTTCCTGATCGAGGACGTGCCGGTGCGCTTCTTCCGCGGCTCGGCCGACGACCCGACCAGCCGCACCCTGCGCCGCCAGGTGATCGAGGCGCAGCAGCTCACCATGGCGCTGGGCGGAGACAAGGCGGACGGCCTCCTGTTCCGGCTGGCGCTGGAAGCGGCGCCTGCCGGCGCGGTCGACCGGGTGGTGTTCCTGGCGCTCCGCGGCGAGGACGGGCGGGTGGAGTGCTTCTGGCCGATCCCGCTCGGCGCGCAGGCGGGAGAGCCGGGTCCAGACGCGCCGGGGGCCGAGCCGACGCAGCTGCGCCTGCTCGGCGCCGACGCCAGCGACGTGTTGGTCTCGACCGCCCCGGCCAAGGGACGGCCGCGCGCCGGGCACGCCAGGCCATCGGGATCCCGGCGCCGGCGGCCCGGCTGACAGGTCGCCGGCGCGACGGCCGTTTCAGCGCCGGTCGGAGCCCGGATGCCAGGACGCCAGCGACACGCCCGGCGACGAGGTGTCCCCGGCATCGGCCAGCGCGGTATCGCCGCCGTCCGACACCTGGCCGCCGACCAGGAAGCTGGATCTGCTGTCGATCAGCAGCGAGGCCTCGGCGAAGCGCCCTTGCGTGGTCTGCACCGCGGCCTGACCGTGGAGGCGCTCGCTGCGCATGGTGCCGTTTCCGCCGATCATTACGGTGCCTTTCCCCGCCTGGATGATGTCGATCCGGCATCCCACCGGCAGCCCGTTCGGCACCGTGAGCTTGAGCGAGGTGTCGGACGTGCTGCGCATGATCGTTCCGCAGTCCGCCTTTCTCACCATGCGCGCCTGAGCCACGCTGTCGACCGGCGAGGCGCTCGCCTGCATCACGCCGCTGACGTAGACTCCGTTGATACGCGCGGTGCCGTTCTGGATCGTGTTGCCGTGGCCATCGAGCGAGAAGTACTGCACGCCCGAGCCGTCCATGGCGCGCAGTGCATAGTTCCAGGCGGCACCGGCGCTGGCCTGCACCAGCACGCCGGTATCGCCGTTGCCGATCGTGGCGTCATAGACCGCGCCGTACATGGTGGTGCCGTGGTTGATGACGCCTTCCTGGACGTCGATGGCAAGGTTGGCGACATTGGTCGCACGGTTGACGGACGACGCGACCATTTCGGTATCCGACAGGAATCCCATGCCTGTGTTCTGCGTGTCCACCAGCAGGCCGCTGCCGTCGCTGTTCGGCCCGTCCTGCCGCAGCATTGCGTACAGGCAGTCGACCTCGCCGACCGTGTTGGCAGCCAGGTAGTTGTTCTTGGAGCATTTGACGTTCACGCCGACCTGCGCCGTTTGCGGGCCGTTCGTGCCGCTTCCCGGCGACGACAGCGTCACCGCTTCGGCGGCGACCGGAGCGCCGCCCGGTGCGGACAGGTTGATGACCACCGGATTGGTGATGGTCGGAAGGGTCTGCGCACCTGCCCCGGCCGTGAGGCAGGACGAAGCGGTGCAGGCCAGAACGGCCCGGATGCCAATGCTCATCGAGATATTCCTTGCTTGTCTGATCTCGTGGGGAACGCGCAGAACTCTGTCGTTCCGTTAGCGAGCCGCCACGCAGGACGTCTTCATGTTCTAAAAAGTTCAGTTATCATAACCAGACTTTAGAAATAACAATCTGGCATGCATCCGCTCAGGGATGCTTTTTCTCCCGACATGACCTGGCCGGAGTAGAGCACCGCGTCATCGTTAGCAAGCCGGCAGATCAAGAAATCGCGCTCCCAATAATGACGTTCCGTTATCGTATCCTTGTTCCGCGTCGTGCCCGATCGGTTCGCGCGCCCGTCATGGTTGCACGCGTTTCCGCTCGTGCCGCAGCCGATGCTCGCGACCGACCATGGAAGCCGCGGTCCGCAGGCCCGTCCGGCTGCCGGCCCGGCTCGCATTCCACCGCGATGCGGTCCTCTGCCTCCGTGACGCGGCATGCTATGGAACGCTTGTGCCTTCCCCGACGCGACGGAACCCGCCCTTGGTCTCGACTGCCCCGGCTCGTCCCGAGCTGCTCCCCCATCCTCCGTCATGATCGCCCAGCTCACCGGGCTGCTGGCCCAGGTCGAGGCCGACCGCTGCGTGGTGGACGTCGGCGGCGTCGGCTACCTCGTGCAGGCCTCGACCCGCACCCTGTCGGCGCTGCCGCACCCGCCGAACGTGGCGCGCGTGCTGGTCGAGACGGTGGTGCGCGAGGACGCGATCCTGCTCTACGGCTTCGCCGAGGCGGCTGAGCGAGACTGGTTCCGGCTGCTCACCACCGTACAGGGCGTCGGCGCCAAGGTGGCGCTCGGCATCCTGTCCGCCTTGTCGCCGCGAGACCTGGTGGCGATCATCGCCAGCGCCGACCGTGCAAGCCTGACCCGCGCGCCTGGTGTCGGCCCGCGCCTGGCCGACCGCATCCTGGGCGAGCTCAAGGACAAGGCCGGCGTGATGCCGACCGGCAGCGGATCCACAACCTCCGCCGGGTCTGCCATGGGCGGCGGCCTGGAGGGCGACGCGCTGGCGGCCCTGGCCGGCCTCGGCTTCCGCCGGGTCGAGGCGCACCCGGTGGTGGGGCGCGTGGTCGAGCGGCTGGGGCAGGGGGCGCGGCTCGACACGGTGATCCGTGACAGCCTGAAGGAGCTCGCGCGATGAGCGACGCGGACGGGAGGAACAGGCGCACCATCGACGCCCGGCGCGCGGCCGAGGACGCGGCCGAGGCCACGCTGCGCCCGCAGCTGCTCGACGACTTCGTCGGCCAGCGCGCCAGCCGGGAGAACCTGTCGATCTTCATCCAGGCCGCCCGCGGCCGCGGCGAGGCGCTGGACCACGTGCTGCTGCACGGGCCGCCGGGCCTGGGCAAGACCACCCTGGCGCAGATCGTGGCGCGCGAGCTGGGCGTCGGCTTCCGCGCCACCTCCGGCCCGGTGATCCAGCGCTCCGGCGACCTGGCTGCGATCCTGACCAACCTGCAGCCGCGCGACGTGCTGTTCATCGACGAGATCCACCGGCTGCAGCCGGCGATCGAGGAGATCCTGTATCCGGCGATGGAGGACTTCCAGCTCGACCTGATCATCGGCGAGGGGCCTGCCGCCCGCTCGGTGCGGATCGACCTGCAGCCCTTCACCCTGGTCGCCGCCACCACCCGCGCCGGCCTGCTGGCGACCCCCTTGCGCGACCGCTTCGGCATCCCGCTGCGCCTGGTGTTCTACACCCCCGAGGAACTGCGCCGGATCGTGTCGCGCGGCGCCGAGAAGCTGCGCTTCGCGCTCAGTGCCGACGGCGCCGAGGAGATCGCCCGCCGTTCCCGCGGCACCCCGCGCGTCGCCGGCCGCCTGCTGCGCCGGGTGCGCGACTTCGCCTCCGTCGGCCGCACCGCGGACGGCCCGGTGGACCGGGCGCTCGCCGACGCGGCGCTGTCGCGTCTGGAGGTGGATGCGCTCGGGCTCGACGCCATGGACCGGCGCTACCTGCGCCGGATCGCCGAGCACCACAACGGCGGCCCGGTCGGGGTGGAAACCCTGGCCGCCGCCCTGGCGGAAGCGCGCGACACGCTGGAGGACGTGGTCGAACCGTTCCTGATCCAGGAAGGCCTGGTGCTGCGCACCAGCCGCGGCCGGGTGCTGGCCGATCGCGGCTGGGCCCATCTCGGGATGAAGCCGCCGGCCGGCGAGCGGCTGCAGTTCGACCTGCTGTCCGAGGAGTGACGCCCTCGTGCCGGCGCACCGCACCGCCTTCCGGGTCTACTACGAGGACACCGATGCCGGCGGGGTGATGTACCACGCCCAGTACCTCGCCTTTGCCGAGCGTGGCCGAAGCGAGGCGCTGCGCGAGGCGGGGGTGCCGGCCACTGCGCTGCTGGAGCGTCACGGCATCGCCTTCGTGGTGCGCCGCGCCGCGGCCGAGTACCGCCGGCCGCTCCGGCTTGACGACCTGGTAACGGTGGAGACCGTGCTGCTGGAGCGGCGCGGCGCCAGCCTGCGCCTGCGCCAGTCGCTGTCTGCCGGGGAAGCGCTCGCCGCCACCATCGAGGTCACGGTAGCGACCGTGCGCGTCCTCGACCTGCGTCCGGTGCGCCTCCCGGAACCCTGGGCGACGGTGCTGGACGGTCTTGCCGCCTGAGCGCCGCCGCCATCCTGGTTCCCGTCCTTGTCCGGCACGCTGGCCGCGCCAGTCGCGGCGGCTCCGGCTCCCATCCCGCCGATGATGAATGCCGCGATCCCGGCGCACCGCAGGGGTGCCAGGACCAGCCGTCCAGCGCCTGCACCCAGTTGATGGGACGGAACGGATACCCCGGCGGCGACAAGCGTGCCGACGCCGGAACCAACGGCGATGACACGGCAACCACGGCCATCAGCACGACATAGCTGTCCATGCGCCGTATCCTGGATAGAAGCAGAAGCGAAGGCCGGCAGAAGTCAGGGGAGGTGACGACGATGGCATCGGTCTTAATGGTGACGGGGTTCCTGTCCCTTGTTTGCGCAGCTTGGACGCTGCTGAGCGATATGGCCGTCGTGGCCTATTCTCCGACGATCAGGCTCGTCAGCCTGGCCTGCGCTCTCATCACCATGGCCCTGATTTCAGCTTCGATTCGAAAGGAAAGCCCTGGCCCGGGCACCACATCGAAGTGGTGGAGCAGCAGAGTCGGGCGGCTCGGCCTTTGTCTGGTGATGTTCGCCGTCATCCTGATGATGGCGCACATTCTGAGTGTGCATCATGTGAACCTTGATGCCGTGTCGCATGCGGGAGGCGTCGCCACCGCGATCCTGGTGTTCACCTGGGCTGTCCTGCGGCGGCGTCGGTTGAGACCGACGACCTGAAACCGCGAGCAGCAGACGGGAGGTGGCGAAGCCGGGAACAGGTTCCGCCATGTGACGCGGCGCCAGGCTGCGCCGTTGGTCGGCCCGGGGGGCGTTCCTGGCCAGACGACCGCCCGTCTCGGCTCGACGGCTTCGGTGACGATGGCCACGGCGCTGCGGGAGCGGCGTCCGGCCGGCCAAGGCCTGCGGCAGACGCTGTCCGTGGGAAGCGCCGCCGTGCTCGATGCCGCCGTGGCCAATATCCGCTGGCCGGCTGGCGCCCGGCCTGCTTGCCCGGGCCCGTTTGTTCCGCCCTGCCGCCGGGTTAAAAACCGGTCACCTGCAACAGGCTACGGGACAAAGCTTCTGCTCCGGCTGAAAACCCTCTAGGGAAGCGCGGCGAAAACGATGGGCGTTCCGGCCGGCCGGGCGGGGTGCTGCGAAGGAGGCGCGTTTGGATCGGGCGGTTGATGCGGCAAACCTGGCTGCGGCGACGGGTGGGGACCTTTCGCTCTGGAGCCTGTTCGTTCAGGCCTCCTTCGTCGTCAAGCTGGTGATGCTGGGGCTGGTCGGGGCCAGCGTCTGGGTGTGGGCGATCATCTTCGAGAAGTCGGTCTCGGTGCGACGCGCCAACCGGCAGGCCGCCCTGTTCGAGGACCGGTTCTGGTCCGGCGGCAGCCTGGACGACCTGTACGAGACCGACGGCGCCAAGCCGACCCACCCGATGGCGGCCGTGTTCGGCGCCGCGATGGGCGAATGGCGCCGCAGCGCCCGCGTCGCCGGCGCCGACCTGTCGCGCGGCAGCGTGCGCGAGCGGGTCGACCGCGCCATGGCCATCACCGTGACCCGCGAGCTGGAGCGGCTGGAGCGCTGGATGATCTTCCTCGCCACCGTGGGCTCCACCGCACCCTTCATCGGCCTGTTCGGCACCGTGTGGGGCATCATGCACTCGTTCTCGGCCATCGCGGCGATGCACAACACCAACCTCAGCGTGGTGGCACCCGGCATCGCCGAGGCGCTGTTCGCCACCGCGATCGGCCTGGTGGCGGCGATCCCGGCGGTGATCGCCTACAACAAGATCAACCAGGACCTGTCCCGCTTCGCCGCCCGCATGGAAGCGTTCGGCACCGAGTTCGGCGCGATCCTGTCGCGCCAGTCCGAGGAAAGGGTCTGACGGTCATGGCGATGCAGCTGGGCGGTGGCCGGAACGGGGGGATCGGCGGGCGCGGCCGGCACCGGCCGATGTCGGAGATCAACGTCACGCCCCTGGTGGACGTGATGCTGGTGCTGTTGATCATCTTCATGGTCACCGCACCCTTGATGACCAGCGGCGTCAACGTCGACCTGCCCAAGACCAACGCAGCCCCCATCAACGCCGACACCAAGCCGATCACGCTGACCATCAAGGGCGACGGCAGCCTGTTCCTGGGCGACGACGCGGTGTCCACCGACGAGCTGGTGGCGAAGCTGCAGGCGGCGTCGCAGAACGATCCCAACCACCGCATCTTCGTGCGCGGCGACCAGCACATCGACTACGGCCGGGTGATGCAGGTGATGGGCACCATCACCGGCGGCGGCTTCACCCACGTCGCCCTTCTGGCCGAGCAGCCGCAGCCCGGCGCCGCTCCGGGCGCAGCGCCTTCCCGCTGAACGCCGGTCCTGCTTGAGCGCCACCGTGATCCGGACGCGACCTGACGACACCAGCCGCCTGAAGCGCGCCGCCCTGCTGTCCGGCGGCCTGCACTTGGCTCTGGTGCTGTGCTTCATCGTCGCGATCCCGCCCATCGCCAAGCCGCCCGAGCCGCCGGACGCGCCGGCGATCGAGATGGACTTCGTCGGGCCGCCGTCCAAGGCGCGACGCGGCGACCAGCCGACGCCCAGGCCGGTGGAAGCGCCGTCGAAGATCGAGAAGGTGGCGCCGCCGTCGCCCACCCCGCCCGAGCCGGTGC
>CAXTOD010000140.1:0-7283 GCA_964245705.1 uncultured Acetobacteraceae bacterium | reverse complement strand
TAGCCCTGGATCATCACCCGGCGGTTGAAGGCGAAGCCGGCCAGGATCGCCAGCGTGGTTTCGGGGTCGAAGCGGTAGGCGGTGTCGATGTCGGGCACGTGTTCGGTGCGCACCGAGTAGGCAGGCACGTCGAGGTCGCGGTCGAGGCCGAACAGGGCGCGGGCGTCCGCCACGCGATCGGGCGTGGACAGGCTCGAGGTGGGCGGCAGGCCGGCGATGCCGCCGTCGCCCAGGCCGGAGCCGGGGATCGGGTCCTCCAGGATCTCCGCCGCCACGCCTTCGCTGTTGTCCATTCAGTCGTCGTCCCGTTCGTTCGTGCGGGTCCGGTGCACCCGTCCAGTGGTGTGTCGGATACGCCAGCCTTCGGCGCCGGTTGCGGCGGCGCCGGAAACCGCTGGCCGCCGGTCCGGGTTCTAGCCGGTTTCGGCGAGCGGCTGCGGCGCCTCGGTCAGGTGGCGGCGCAGCGCGGTGTAGGCCACGTTGATGGTCTTGAGCCGCTCCTCGGCGGCGCGGTCGCCGTTGTTGGCGTCCGGGTGGTTCTCGCGCGCCAGGTGCTTGTAGCGGCTCTTGAGCTCGGCGAGCGAGACCGGCCAGGGCAGGCCCAGCGTGTCGAGCGGCTCGCGCAGGGCTTCCGGCCGCTGGTCGGCTTCCCGTGCCCGGGTCCTGGAGCGGACGCGGGCCTCGGCGTTGCCGCGGAGCAGGCCGAGCGGGTCGAGCACCTGCTCCTCGTCGAAGCCGCCGGAGCCGCCCAGGTGGCCGAGCCGCCAGGACGGGCGGTTCCAGGACACGTCGGCGCGCAGGTGGGCCTCGATCTGGCCGGGGGTCATGCCCTTGTAGAAGTCCCAGTGGGCGTTGTACTCGCGCACGTGCTCCAGGCAGAACCAGAAGTACTGGTTCAGCGTCTGCCGCGACCGGGGCGCGCGGTAGCCGGCAGGTTCCGTGCAGCCGGGCATGTCGCACGGACGGTCCGGCGCGGCCGGGTCGGGATCGAACGCCCGGTGTCGCTGGTTCCGTCGCATCATCACCCCGGTTATGTGCGCGCTGTCAGGACCGGTGCAAGAGGAAGTGGGGCCGGGCGGCTCGGGGCGGCGGCTGATGGAAGGGACGGGGATGGCGGATGGCGGACGGGGCGCGCGGATCAGGGCCCGGATCACGGAGCGGTTCGCGCCGGAGCGGCTGGAGCTCCTCGACGAGAGCGCACGGCACGCCGGCCATGCCGGGGTGCGCGAGGCGGGAAGCGCCGCGGCGGGCGGGGAAACCCACTACGCGCTGCTGGTGGTGAGCGAGGCGTTCGCGGGGCTCGGCCGGGTGCAGCGTTCGCGCCTGGTGCACGAGGCGCTGGAACGGGAGTTCCGCAGCGGACTGCACGCGCTGTCGCTGACGCTGCGCACGCCGTCGGAACAGGAAGCGTCCGGCTGAGGCGGCGTTTCCGCATCGGCATTGACGCGGGGTTGTCGTTTGCGCGGCCTATTCCGATCCGGTAGCGTCCGGGCGGCCTGCGGCCGGAGCGACCGCGTCAAGGAGGACGAACGATGGCCGACCTCGACGAGGCCGTGCCGGCCGACACCACCACCCGCTACAACGGCTACTTCGACCGCTACGAGGAGGGCCGCGCGTCCGGCTGGGTGACCGACCTGTCGTCGCCGCACGAGGTGGTGCAGCTGAAGGCGGTGGTTGACGGGCGCGAGATCGGCACGGTGCCGTGCGACGGCGTGCGCGAGGACGTGCGCGGCGCGTTGGGGCTCGCCAGCGCCGAGGTCGGCTTCGAGTTCGACCTGCCCGAGGACTGCCTCGACGGCAAGCCGCACGAGCTGAGCTTCGTGCTGCCCGACGGCAGCGTGCTGCCCTACATGGGCGAGGGGGGGTTGAGCAGCCTGACGCCGTCGCTCGCGTTCAGCGAGCGGCCAGCCGTGACCGTGCAGGGCAACGTGGACGGGCTGGTGCACAACGCCTTGCGCGGCTGGGTGCTGCGCAAGATCGGGCGGGCGAAGAAGGCGCAGGCGCGCTGCGACGTGCTGGTCACCTGCGACAACGTCAAGATCGCGCAGATCAAGGCGGACCGGTTCCGGCGCGACGTCGGCAACGTGCTCGGCTGCGACCCGAACTGCGGCTTCGAGTTCGCGGTGCCGCACGCGTTCCAGAAGGACTACGCGCAGAGCTTCCGCTTTTTCGCGCTGCCGGAAATGCTGGAGCTCGACAACAGCCCGTTCAAGACGGCCACGGTGTCGAACTTCCTGGAAGGCAGGCTGGTCTCGATCTCCAACGACATGAGCCGCATGTACGCGGACATGGAGCGGCTGCGCCGCGAGATCACGGCGCTGCTGCCGAGCCAAGGCTACCACATCGGCGACTACGATCGCTGGGCGCGGCGGTACTACGAGAACCTGCGGGCGCGCACGGCGGCGGAGCGGCGCGCGCTGAGCCAAGCGGGCACGCTGCCGGCGGAGCCGCTGGTCACGGTGATGGTGCCGACCTACAAGCCGCTGCTGCCGGACTTCGTGGCCGCGATCGAGAGCGTGATCGCGCAGACCTACGAGAACTGGGAGCTGGTGATCGTCGACGACGGCTCGAAGTCGAAGGAGGTGTCGGACAAGATCGACCAGTTCTGCGCGGCCGACAAGCGGATCCGCTGCATACGCTCGAAGAAGAACGTCGGCATCGCCAAGGCGACCAACATCTCGATGGAGGCGGCGCGCGGCGAGTGGACCGTGTTCTTCGACCACGACGACGTGATGGTGGACGTGGCGCTGGAGATCATGATCCGCACCGCGCAGCGCACCGGCGCCAAGCTGCTGTATTCGGACGAGGACAAGATCGACCAGGCCGGCTACTACCTGGAGCCGAACCTGAAGCCGGACTGGAACTACCGCTACGTGCTCGGCTGCAACTACGTCTGCCACCTCACCGTGATCGAGACGGCGACGATGCGGCAGGTGGGCCTGCTGCGGAAGGAGTACGACGGCGCGCAGGACCACGACTTCATCCTGCGCTGCTCGGAGATCCTGAGCCCGCGCCAGATCGTGCACGTGCCGGAGCTGCTGTACCATTGGCGGATCACGCCGAACTCGACCGCGGCCGACGTATCGAACAAGGGCTACGCGGTGGATGCCGGCGTGCTCGCGGTCGGCGACCACCTCAAGCGGCGGGGGCAGGTGGCGGAGGTGTCCACCATCAACGGGCTGACCATCTACGCGGTGGAGTGGGTCCCGCAGCGCACGCCGAAGGTGTCGATCATCATCCCGTTCCGGGACCAGATCGAGACCACCCGGCAGTGCATCGCCAGCCTGGTGGAGAACACGGAGTACGAGAACTACGACATCGTGCTGGTGAACAACTGGTCGGTGTCGCCGGAGTCCAAGCAGTTCCTCAAAGACGTGAAGGCGATCAAGACGATCCGCGTCCTGGACGTGGTCGAGGAGTTCAACTATTCGCGCCTGAACAACCTGGCGACCAAGGACAACGACGCCGAGTTCTTCGTGTTCATGAACAACGACGTGTTCATCACCGACACGGGCTGGCTGAAGCGGATCGTCGGCGAGGCGCTGTCGGACGATGCGATCGGCATCGTCGGCGGCAAGTTCCTCTACCCGAACAAGACGGTGCAGCACGCCGGCGTGGTGGTCGGCACGCACGGGGTGGCGGCGCACATCCATCTCGGCATTCCCGACGACGACTACGGCTATATCGGGCGGGCGCGGCTCAGCCAGGACCTGGTGGCGGTGACGGCGGCGTGCATGATGATCCGCGCCAGCACCTTTCGCGCGGTCGGCGGCTTCGACGAGGAGCACCTCAAGGTCGCCTACAACGACGTGGATTTGTGCCTGAAGGTGTACGGCAGCGGGCAGCGGGTGGTGTGGTGCGCGGACTTCGTCGCCGAGCACCACGAAAGCCTGTCGCGCGGCAGCGACATGCGGCCCGACCAGGAGGCCCGGTTCTTCCGCGAGCAGCAGACCATGTACGAGCGCTGGGGCGACAAGCCGTTCTTCCGCAACGACCCGTTCTTCAACCCGCACTTCTCGCGCATGGACCGCCTGTTCTACGACCTGGAGGATCCGGCCGCGCCGCGCGAGCCGGCGGCGTCCGCCTGATCGGCCGGAACGTGCGCTTCAGGCAGGCGGCGCTGGCCGTCGGGGTCGCGGCGGGTCTCGGCGCCTGCAATACGACGCGCCGACGCGGCGGATCGTGGTGGCGACGCGCGGGCGGCTGGTGGTGCACGACGAGCCGAGCGACGCCACCACAAGGATCTCGCTCGCCGCGAACCCGCTCGGGCTGCTGCTGTCCGGGCCGGTGCGGCTGTCCGGGCCGGTCACCGTCACCGACGTCCAGCGCGGCCCGGCCACGCTGCAGCTGTCGCTGACGCGCGCCAGCAACCCGGCGCAGGGACTGCTGACGCTGTTCTTCGACGACCGGCCGGACGGCAGCCTGGTGCTGTCCGGGCTGGAAGCGGTGGACGCCGAGCGCCACCGCACCCGCTTCCACCTGCTGGACCAGCGGACCGGCCAGCGCTTCGACCCGTCGCTGTTCGCGGCCCCCGGATCGGACGCCTCGAGCCGGACGGGGTCCTAGGACGGCGCCTTCGGTGCGAACACCATCATGGTGATGTCGATGCCGATCTGGCGCAGCACGGAGTCCGAACCGAGCGGGAACAGCGTGTCGACAAAGGTGTCGAGCCGGTAGGGGTCGTTCTGTCCGACCCGGCCGTGCACCGCCCAGACGTGGGCGCCGGCGGCCTGGCGCTCGGCGGCGACGTCGATGCTGGTGGTCCAGTCGTCCGGGGTGAGGGCGTGGCCGGTGCGGGCCAGGTAGACGTTCATCATGTTGACCGTGCCGGGATCGTCGGTCAGCACCACGTCGCCCGGCTGGCGGTCCTGCAGCAGGGCGGCGGCGGCCTGGTTCCACAGCGGCTTGGTTTCGGTGCGGTAGTAGGGCAGCAGGTTGGCGAGGCCGAGCGCCGCCAGGAGCAGCAGGCAGGGGAGCTGCAGGCGGGCCGGCAGCCGGACCAGGCCGAGCCCGGCCAGCAGGAAGAAGATCGGGCCGCTCCACAGCAGGTAGCGCGGCATCCAGACCGAGGACACCAGCGACGAGGCGGCGAGCCCGACCGGCAGGGTGAGCAGGGCGATCGCCAGGATGGCGCCGGTCAGCCCGCGTCGGAAGTCCGCGAGCAGGCCGATCGCGGCCAGCACGGTGACCAGCAGGCCGAGCCAGCCGACGCCGAGCAGGTCGAGGCTGCTGGGAAAGATCCGGAACGCGATCAGGCTGGAGATGCGCATCCCGTACACGGTCTGCAGCGTGGTCCAGGCGCTGTGGGCGGTGATCGGCGGCACCCAGTCGAGGCCGGAGCTCATGTCGCCCTTGGTCAGCACCGCCATCCCGGCGATGAAGGGAAGATAGACCGCCAGCACCAGAAGCTGCGCCAGCAGCCAGTTGCGGCCGAAGCCGTGGCGGGCGGCGGGTGCCCGGAGGGCGATCATCGCGGCGCCGAGGTTGGCGGCGACCAGCCAGAACACCGCGACGCTGAGGGTGTCGAGCGCCAGCGCGGTGCCGACGCCGTAGAGCAGCCAGGCGCTCCGGGCGGCGTTGGGGTCGCGCCAGCGCCGGGCGGCGGCGTCCGGGTCGCGCGCCAGCAGCACCAGGCCCCACAGCCCGAGCAGGATCATGGTGGTGACAAGGGTGTAGGAGCGGGCTTCCTGGCCGTACTGCACCTGGAACGGCGCCAGGGCCAGGAGCATGGCGGCGGCGAGGCCGCTGCGCCAGTTGCCGAGGCTGCGGCCGACCATGAACAGGGCGGCGCAGGAGGCGGCGCCGAACAGGGCGGCGGGCAGGCGCATGATCCGCTCGTCCAGGCCGAACGGCACGAACCAGGACGATACCACGAAGTAGAGCGGCAGGTGGTGGAACGACAGGCTGTCCTGCACCAGGGCGGCGAAGCCGAGCGAGGAGCGGCGCAGGGTGGTGATCTCTTCCAGCCAGTACGGCTTGCCGTCGATGCCGTGCAGGCGGGCAGCCAGCGCCACCAGCACCACCAGGGCGCGCGGGACGACGAGGCCGGTGACGCGGTCGGCGCGGCGGCCGGACGGGCCCGTGCGGCCGCTGCCGCGGTGGAAGTGCGGAGCGGGTTGGCGTCGCGAAACGGTCAGGCTCACGGTGTGTTCCAGCTCGAAGGAGGACTGCCGAGGATGCGCCTCCGATCAAGGCGGCATCATGGCGCCGGAACCATCACGCACGGGAGTAACCCAACGATGACGGACCGCAACGGGCAGCCGCCTCGCATGTCACGCGCGAGGCGGATCGGCAAGAGGCTGCCGGCGACTGGACTGGCGCTGGCCCTTCTGCCCTTGACCCTGCTGGCCTTGGCCGGATGCGTGGTCGAGGTGCCGGCGCAGCGGTCGGCCGACGCCGCGCCCGGCTACGGCTATACCTGCTACGCGGGCGTCTATGTCTGCCGCCTGCCGCAGCAGGTCCCGGTCGGCACGCAGTGCAGCTGCCCCGGCATCGGCGCGCCGTCGTTCGGCACCGTGCGCTGACGGTCGGCACGAGGCGCGGGGGCGGGGATCACGGCGGCAGCCGCACCACGCCGCCGGAGCCGGCCAGGATCAGGGAATGGTCCGGCGCCTCGGCCATGGCCAGGATGGGGAACGGCGCCTGAACGGGAGCCGCCTCCAGGTGCGGCGCGTCGGGCTCGCCGGCGAGCTTCCAGACGGCGCCCGCCGCGTCGCCCAGGAGCACGCTGCCGTCCTGGCGCACCAGCCCGGCGGTGAGGGTGGTCTGCGACGGGTCGGCGACCGGATGCCAGGCGGCCGGCTTGCCGGCGGTCCAGTCCTGGCCGGGTGTGGTCGTGGCGTAGGCGTGGCCCTGCTGGCCGAACAGCACGAAGCCGAACGGGCCGCCGTCGAGCACGCCGAAGAAGGTGCCGTCGAAGGGCGAGGAAACCTTGTGCAGCCCGTCCTCCGGCCTGCCGGCGAGAAGGGTGCCGTGCGCGCCGGCGACCAGCAGCACGCCGTCGCGGGCGGCGAGGCCGTCGAGGCGGACGCCGTCGGTGTTGCCGATGCCGTCCGACCAGGGGCGCCAATGGTGGCCGCCGTCGCTGGTCTCGGCGGACAGGAGGCCGGCGCCGACCAGGCGGACGGTGTCGCTGCCGCTGGTCTGGATCAGCAGGAACGGGCGCGCCGGATCGTCCTGCACCAGCGCCTCCGCGGCCTGGATGCGTCGGGCGCGCACGCTGTCGGCCTCGTTGCCGGCGCGGGCGGCGTCCAGCGTCGCCGCCGCGGCGCGCGAGCCGTCCT
>CAXTOD010000139.1:0-7308 GCA_964245705.1 uncultured Acetobacteraceae bacterium | reverse complement strand
CGTGTCGGAAGCTCGCCCCTACGCCCAGCCTTCCAGGCTGCCGGCGGCGTCCAGGCTGTCGCGCTGCGACTTGACCAGCCGGATCAGCGGCGCGCGCAGGTCGAGCGGGATGCGGTAGGCGATGCGTCGCGCCAGGCCGGGCCGGGCGGGATCGGCGGCAGGGACCGGGGCGTGGGCCGAGGCATGGGCCTGCCGCGTGGCGGGCAGGCCGGGCTCCGCGGACGCGGTCAGGTGCGCGTGCAACGCGTCCACGGCGGCGAACGGGATGGCGGTGAAGGCGTTCCGGGCGCTCGCGTGGCGCACGAAGCCGACGCGGTCGCGCGTTTCGGGCATCAGCGCCAGGGCGCGGCACAGCTCCAGCTCGATGCGCTGGATGCCGCTGGGACGGGCGTTGAACACCGAGTACTGGAACAGGTCCTCGACGTCGACCCAGATCCTGTTGGGCACGCTGTTCTCCCTGGTGGGGGCCGGGGCCGGACTATTGCCGTTGCCGGTTCGCCGCGTCCGGCCGGCTTTGCTTCCGCGCGCGAGCGCTGCCACATTGCGCGCGGTTCGCGGTCCCGCCACGTCCGGCCGGGGATGCGCCATCCGGAGCGACGCGTCAACGTGGCGGTGCTGCAGACCAAGTCCGAGGACGATCAGGTGGGCGGTGATGGGTTCCCGGAGCGCGAGCCGTGGACGGGATCCCATTCTCCCCGCGCCGACGCGGCCGACATCCTCGGCTGCTTCCGGCTGATCCTGGGCCGGCTGCCGAACCGCGAGGAATGGCGGGGCCACGCGATGCAGATCGGCGAGCCGCTGGACCAGGTGGTGGCGAGCTACGTGAACTCGCTCGAGTTCGCCAGGCGCGGCCTGATCGGTTCCGACGCGCTGGGACGGGTGGAGCTGGCGCGGCTGCCGGGGTTCGCCATCTACACGCAGATGGGCGACGCGGCGGTGGGGCGACACGTCCGCGAGGACGACTACGAGCGGGACGTGTCTGCCCTGTTCCGGGCCCGGCTGCGGCCGGGCGACCACGTGCTCGATCTGGGCGCCAACATCGGCTACTTCTCCATGCTGTCGGCGAGCCTGGTCGGGCCGACCGGGTCGGTGATCGCGGTCGAGCCCAACCCGGCCAACGCCCGCCTCGTCGAGGCCAGCCGGCGCGCCAACGGGTTCGACACCGTCCGCGTCGTCCAGGTCGCGGCCGGGCTGTCGCCGGGGCTGCTGGTGCTGAACCGGTCGCATTCCAACGGCACCACCTCGGCCGTGCCGGACGCGGTCGCCGCGCTGCTGAATGCCGAGACGGTGGGCTGCGTGCGGGCCGACACGCTGGTGCCGGCCAGCCGGCGCATCGGCCTGATCAAGGCGGACGTGGAAGGGGCGGAGTACCTGGCGCTGGGGGGCTGCACCGCGACCATCCGGCGCGACCGGCCGCTGATCGTGACCGAGTTCAGCCCGTCGCTGATGCCGGGCATCTCCGGCATCTCCGGGCCGGCCTACCTCGACTGGCTGGTCGGGCTCGGCTACCGCCTGCACGTGGTGGAGGCGGACGGCAGCGCACGCCCGGCCACGCCGGACGGGGTGATGCGCGAGCACGCGGCGCGCGGCACCGACCACCTCGACCTGCTGGCGGAGCCGGTGCCGGCGGGCGGTTCGACGCTGGGCCGGCTCGCGCGTCGCCTGCGCCGGCGTGCGGCATGAGGCCCGGATCGGAACCGAGGCGGGCGGGGCTTCCGGCGCTCCTGTCCATTCTTGCCCTGGTGCTGGGCCTGGCCGGCTGCGCCGAGCAGAGCTGCGGCAGCGTCGCGGTGCTCGATGCCCTCGACGCTTCCGACCACCAGGCCGACCTGTCGCATCTGGGGCTCGTGCGCGACGCGGTGGTCACGGCGCCCGGGCCTACCCCGGACAGCGCGTCCTGCTCGATCTGGGAGCAGGTGCGCGGCCCGGCGCCGGACCAGGTGCTGCTGCGGGCGCAATACTACGGGGTGCGGCGGGTCAGCACCGGCTGGGAGCTGTCGCCCTGACCGGGCGGCGCCGCCGCCTCAGCTGTCGGGCTTCTCGACGATCCGGAACACCAGGTTGACGTGCTGCGGCTGCGACGTGTTGGTCCAGTCGGTGTTGATGGTGCAGCCGATGTTGGCCTTCTTGTAGAGGGCCACGATCGCCACCTGCGCCGCCTGGATCGACTGGGTGGTGACCGGGCCGCCGGGCCTGATCCCGGAGGCAGCTACGATGTCGGCGGTCTTGATCCGGCTGTTGCCGGCGGCGGTGACGGTGTCGGCGGTGACGCCGACATGGACCACGGTGGGCGCCACCGGCGCCTGTTCGGCAAAGGTGTAGGTGATCATGGCGGAATGGCCGGTCGCGGTCATGCGCTGCGACAGGTTGGCGCCGACGTTGTGCTTCCGGTACACCCTGGCGATCGCGTCCATGTTCGCCTGAAGTGCTGCGTGGTCGATGGTCTGTCCGGCGCCGTAGGGGAGTGCCGCCTGCAGCTCGGCGGTCGGCACCTGGCTGTTGCCCACGAAGGTCACCCGGCGCAGCGTGTAGCTGGCGCTCGATTGCGCCCGGGCAGGCGTCGACGGGGATGTGGGGGTCGCTGCTCCGGCCAGGAGGAGGCCGAGCAGGGCACGGGGAAGCTTTCTGTCGGTCATGCGGTGCGGGCCTCGCTCAATAGGGTTTGTAGGGCAGGAACTTGCCGCTCATGGTGATGGACACGCGGTCGCCGGCCGGGTCTGGCTCGCGCCGGAGGTCCATGCGGAAGTCGATGGCGCTCATGATGCCGTCGCCGAACTCCTCGTGGATCAGCGCCTTGAAGGTGGTCCCATAGACCGAAACCAGCTCGTGGAAGCGGTAGATCAGCGGGTCGGTCGGCACCGCGGTCGGCAGGGAGCCGCGATAGGGCGGCACCTGCAGCAGCCGGATCTCGTACGGGTCGAGCCCGAGCCGGTCGCCGATCGCCTCTGCCGCCTCGGCCGGCAGCGTCATCTGCCCGAGCAGGCCGGCGGTGACGTACTCCTTGGACAGGCCGGTGGCGAGGGCGGCCAGCTCCGACCAGGCCAGCCCCTGCTCGATCTTGATCCGGACGATCTTCTCGGTCAGCTCCGCTCGGGTCATGCCTGCCGCTCCTTCCGCCCGACCGATTGAACGGGGACAAGCTGGTGACCGTCAATGCGCTGCCCCTGACCTTCCCCGAGATGCGGGCGCTGATGCTCGATCTGAACAACGTCCATGCCGAGCAGACCTCCTTGCTCGACGTGGGCCGGCTCGACCGGATGCTGGAGGCGGCGTTCCTGGTCGAGACGGTGGGCGGGCTCGACGCGTTCCTGATCGCCTTCGACCAGGACGCGGACTACGACAGCCCGAACTTCCTGTGGCTGCGCGGCCGCCATGCCCGCTTCGTCTATGTGGACCGGGTCGTCACGGCGCTGGCGGCGCGTGGGCGGGGGCATGCCGGCCGGTTGTACGCGACCCTGTTCGACCGCGCCCGCGCCGCCGGGCACGACCAGGTGCTGTGCGAGGTCAACCAGCATCCGCCCAACCCGGTGTCGGACGCGTTCCACGCCAGGATGGGGTTCGCCGGGATCGGCCGGGCGGTGCTCCCCGGTGGCAAGACGGTGCGCTACCTGCGTCGGGCGCTGTGAGGCGTCCTAGCCACACCGGGTCAGGTCTGCAGCCGATCCGGAGGGGACCTGCGATGTGGGGCTGGAGCATCCGGACATGGGCAACCGCGGTGTCGCATGTGACAGGCCCATGACGGAGCCAGATGACCGTCCCGACGCTTCGGGGCTCCGGCGCCGCTTCGGGCAACCGGCCTCCGACCGCCTCGATGCTTACCTGGCCAGGCGGGGCCTGGTCGTCGACGGAGCGCAGATCCTCACCGGCTCCAGCCGGCTGCTTCCGGTTCGGACAGCCGGCGCGGCCGCGATGCTGAAGATTTCCGCCGACCCGCAGGAGCAAATCGGCGGCGCACTGATGGAATGGTGGGATGGGAACGGAGCGGCCCGCGTCCTGGCCAGGGAGAGCGACGCCCTCCTCATGGAGCGGGCGGAGGGAACGCGATCGCTCGCCGCGATGTCGCGCTCAGGCGATGACGCCGAAGCGTGCCGCATCCTATGCGCCGCTGCACAGCACCTGGGGACAGTGGGGTCGAACCCGCCTCCGAGGCTGACTCCTTTGGAGGTCCGGTTCCACGACCTCGCTCCGGCGGCTGCCCGACATGGCGGCATCATGAGCCGGAGCGCCGCCGCTGCCCGGTCACTGCTCTCGACGCCGCGAGATGTCGCGGTTCTGCATGGCGACCTGCACCATGAGAACGTGCTCGACTTCGGTGACCGCGGATGGCTTGCCATCGACCCCAAGGGTCTGGTCGGGGAGCGCTGCTTCGACTATGCGAACCTTTTCTGCAACCCGGATCTGTCGGACCCCGTGCCGCCCGTGGCGACGCTTCCCGACATGTTCGCATCGCGGGTGGACCTAGTCGCCGATCTGGCCGGTCTGGAGCGCGACAGGCTCCTGCTTTGGATACTGGCGTGGGCCGGTTTGTCGGCCGCATGGATCATCGACGGTGGCACGACGCCTGCGACCAGCCTTGCGGTCGCCCGGCTTGCGGCAGCCGAACTGGACCGATGATGACCTTGAGCGGACCTTGCGCGCATTTCGCGGGACAGCTCGGTTGACATGTCTGAACCGTTTCGTTGCCGAGACCAAGATGGACCGTCCCCTCCCGAGCCTGACCCACATCGAGACTGAACGGCTTCGTCTACGGCCCCTCAGGCTGTCCGACGCCGAGGGGTTCCGTGCCATGACGGACGAGCCTGGCATCCTCGACGTGATCCATTTCCTCGCGCGGCCATTCACGCTGGCCGATGCCGAGAAGCTCCTGGTGGGCGATGGCGACGGCCGGGACTGCTTCTGGGGCTTATGGCGTCGGGGCGGCCCTGCCCTGATCAGCTCCGCCGGCACGCATCTGAGCGGCACCGAGGAGATCGAGGTCGGCTACTAGTTCGCAACCGCCGAGCAGGGCCGGGGGCTGGCTTCCGAAGCCGTGAGGGGCATCACATCCGCCCTCATGGCCGCTTACCCGAAACGCCGTATCGTTGCGGAGTGCAGGCCGCAGAATGAGGCGTCGTGGCGCCTGTTGGAGAGGGTTAGCTTTCAAGCCGACGGCGCGGATGGTGCACGTCCTGGCCGTAGAAGGCTCATCTTCCGCCGATAGCAGCTCCGGCCGGTATGCAGCGCAGGCTCGCCGTCCACCCTGCCCGGCGGTTCAGCTGATCGGCTTCAGGTCCTGGCGCCGGTGCTCGTTCAGCCGCGGCATCAGCTCGACGAAGTTGCAGGGGGCGTGGCGGCTGTCGAGCTGCCAGACGAGGATGTCGTCCCAGCCGTCCTTGACCGCGCCGGTGCCGCCCGGCAGGGCGAACACGTAGGTGCCGTTGGCGACGCCGGCCAGCGCCCGGGACTGGATCGTGGAGGTGCCGATCTTGCTGTAGCTCAGCATGCGGAACAGCTCGCCGAAGCCCTCGATGCGCTTCTCCAGCACGCGGTCGAGGGCTTCGGGGGTCACGTCGCGGCCGGTGACGCCGGTGCCGCCGGTGCTGACCACCACGTCGATCGTGGGGTCGGCAATCCAGCCGGACAGGCGGGCGGCGATGCGGGCGGCGTCGTCGGGCTCGATGGCGCGGGCGGCCAGGACATGGCCGGCGGCCTCGACGCGGGCGGCCAGGATGTCGCCGGAGGTGTCGTTGGCGGCGGTGCGGGAGTCGGACACGGTCAGCACCGCGATCCGGACGGGAAGAAAGGGGCGGGACAGGTCGAGACGGGACATGGACGCGGACTTGAACGGCCGCTCGCCCGGCGTCAATCGGAAGCGGGCGTGTTGGGCACGCCCGGTATCGACACGACCGCGTGTCCGGACGCCGCCAGCGCCGATGCCGCGCCCGGACGCGGCGACAGGCGGACCAGCTTGGCGCCCGCCGCCGCCAGCGTGTCCAGCACCGCGACCCCCTCGCCCGGAGACACCATCCGGCGGCTGGCGTCGCGGCGGGCGAGTTCCAGCCCCGCGGGGTTATCCCCCGGCCCGTGCACGCTCACGTCCCCCTCGCCCAGCAGGCGGAGCGCGCGCAGGGTCAGCAGGTCGGCCTCCGCCGGGGGGTCGAGGAGGTAGACGATGCCGCGTTCGGGCTGCTCCGCATCGCACTCGGCGGCGAGGAGGGCGGCGCGATAGGCCGCCTCCGCTTCCGCCTCGCGGCCGTCCAGCATCAGGTCGGCCATACGGCCGGAAAAGGTGGCTTCCAGCATGCGGCGGCGGCGCAGCACGTTCGGCAGGCGCGCACGGGTTTCCGCCTGCATCCGGTCGGCCAGCGCCGCCAGACGGCCGAAGCCCGGGGGCACCAGGGTCTCGATCCGGGCCCGGAGCAGGCGCGCCAGCACCGGGGCGGCGCCGCCGGAGGCGATCGCCACCTGCAGCGGCGCCCGCGACACCACCGCAGGGGTCGAGAAGCCGGACAGGGCGGGCCGGTCCACCACGTTGAACGGGATGCCGCGCGCGCGTGCCGCCTCGGTCATCGCCAGCAGGGCCGGGTCCGGGGCTTCGGCGCCGACGGCGATGGCGCAGCCGTCCAGCATGTCCGGGGTGAAGCGGCCGGCTTCCTGCCGCACGATCGCCCCGCAGGCGCGCAGGGTGGCGACGCGCCGGTCCGCCGCCTCGCCGGCGCCGAGCACCAGGGCAGGACGGCCGTCGAGGTCGAGGAAGATTGGCAGCAGCGGCGGCCTGGCGGACATGGTGCCGGTCAGCCCCGTGCGGTCTCGGCGAAGCCGATCCGGGTGCCGCCCAGGCGCGAGGCGACCTCCTCGCGGCAGGTCAGCACCAGGATCTGCATGCGCGTGCCGGCGTCGGTCAGGATGTCGAACATGCGCTCCATCCGGGCGCTGTCGGCAAAGGCGAGCGCGTCGTCCAGCACCAGGAAGGCCGGGCGGCCGCCGCCCAGCAGCATGTCGGCAAAGGCCAACCGCGACAGGATCGCCACCTGCTCGCGTGTGCCGTGCGACAGGCTGTCGAAGGCTTCCGCGTCGTCGCCGGCCCCGGGCTCGCCGCGCGACAGGCCGTCGATCAGGAAGTCCTCGTTCAGGTTCAGCCGGGCGCGGGGGAACAGGGCCTGCAGGTAGGGACGGATCCGGGTGGTCAGCGGCAGGAGGTAGCGCTCGCGCACCGCCCCGTCGGCCTCCTTGAGGGTGTCGCGCAGCAGGGTCAGCACCGCCACCTCGCGCCGGTCGTGCGCCACGCTGCGCGACGCGGCCTCCTGGCGACGGCGCGCCGCCTCGATC
>CAXTOD010000138.1:0-7458 GCA_964245705.1 uncultured Acetobacteraceae bacterium | reverse complement strand
GAAGTCGTTCCACGTGCCCATGAAGCTGAACAGGGCCACGACCGCCAGCGCGGGGTCCCGCGGCGAGCCGCCGCCCGGATGCGTCCAGGCGCGGCACCGGCGCGATGAACGGCAGCCCCCCGCAACCCGCGACGGCCGGTTCGCAGGAGCGGGTGCAGGATGTAGGACAGGAAGCGGATCGCAACGGGTGCGGTCCGGAACGGGCCGGACGCCCGGGAGCAGGCAGATGAACCGCAAGACGCACCGTGAAGCGGCCGGATCGGGCAGGATTGCCGCCACAAGCGCCCCGGGCCTGCCGCCGCTGCTGGCCCTGGCGCAGGCGGCCTGTCGCGACAACCGCCTGGACGAGGCGGACGGGCTGTGCGTCCAATATCTCGCTGCGGCGCCCGGACACGCCCACGCCCTGTACCTGCGCGGCCAAGTCGCGCGGCTCGACGGCCGGCCGGCGGATGCGATCGCGCATTTCGGAGCGGCGCTGGCCACCGCACCCGCCGTCGCCGCCATCCATGACGGGCTGGCGGAAGCCTACCGGTCGGTCGGGCAGCCGGTGCAGGCGGAGCGCCACTACCGGCGTGTTTCCGAGCTGCGGCCGGGTTCGGTGACCCTGCTCAACCTCGGCAACGCCCTGATGGACCTCGGCCGCCCGGCCGAGGCCGCCGCGACCTACCGCTCCGCCCTGCGCGTCGATCCCCGCCTGCCGGAGCTGCACTACGCCCTCGGCACCGCGCTGGGCGCGCTGGAACAGCGCCAGGCGGTGGATGCCTTTGCCCGGGCCATCGCGCTGCGGCCGGACTTTGTTGCCGCGCATGAAGGGCTGGTGGAGGCCTGCCTCGCCGCCGGCGACCCGGACGCGGCGCTGCGCGCCGTGTGCCAGGCGCTGGAGCGCGTCGACACCACCCGGCTGCGCGTCCTGTTCGTCGATTGCGTGCGCGACGCGGCGCCGCCGACGCAGGTGGCCGGGTTGCAGGAAGCGATGCGGCGCGCCCTGGCCGAACGCTGGACCCGGCCGCAGGAGCTGGCCCGCGCGGCCTGCGCGGTTGCCGCCCTGCAGGAGCCGCTCGATCCGCGGAACGAGCCGTTGCGCACCCTGCTTGACCTGGCCCCGGTGTGTCACCGGGAGGTCGAGCAGATGCTGACCGGACAGCGCCGCGTTCTGCTGGAGGCGGTCGGCTCCGGCGCGGCACTTCCGCCGGCAACCCTTGCGACCGCCTGCGGCCTGGCCCGGCAAGGCTTCGTCAACGAGTACGCCTGGTTCTGCACGCCCGGGGAAGCCGGCCGGGTCGAGCTGCTGTGCCGCGTCGTCGGGGCGGCCCTGGACGAGGGAACGGCGCCGCCGGACGCGGCGCTCGCGGCGATCGCGATGTACCGGCCGCTCGGCGCGCTGCCCGGTGCCGAACGCCTGCTGACCGGCTCCTGGCTGCCGGAGGTGGAAGCGCTGCTGTCGCAGCAGCTGCGGGAGCCCGCCGAGGAGCACCGGCTGCGCGGCGCCATCCGTCGCGCGACACCGATCGAGGACGCGGTGTCCCGCGCGGTGCGCGACCAGTATGAGGCGAACCCGTATCCGCGCTGGATGGCCACGATCGAGGCGCCGCACCGGATCCGGCTCGGCGACTGGCTCGGCGCGCGGTTCCCCGACGCACCGATGGCGCCGCTGCCGGAAGACCGGGCCCTCGAGGTGCTGGTGGCCGGTTGCGGCACCGGGCAGCATGCGGTGGAAACGGTGCGCGGGCTGGCCGGCTTGTCCGTGCTGGCGATCGACCTGAGCCTCGCCAGCCTGGCCTACGCGGCCCGGCTCACCGCGTCGCTCGGCGTCGAGGGGATCGAGTACGTGCAGGCCGACCTGCTGCAGGCGGCGCGGCTCGGCCGCTCCTTCGACATGGTCGCGGTCGGCGGCGTGCTGCACCACATGGCCGATCCCTGGGCCGGCTGGCGCGCCCTGTCCGAACTGCTCCGGCCGGGCGGGGTGATGAACGTGCTGCTCTACACGGAGCGCGGCCGCGGCGACGTCCGAGCGGCGCGGGACTGGATCGCGCGCGAAGGATACGAGCCGACGCCGGACGGCATCCGCTCCTGCCGCCACGCCCTGATGGCCCGGCCCGAGGACTGGGCGGCCCGCCTGTCGGCGAGTCCGGACTGCTGCTCGGCCAGCGGATGCCGGGACCTGCTGTTCCACGTGCAGGAAGGGGCTGTGACCCTGCCGGAGGTGGCGCGCTTCCTGGAAGCGGAAGGGCTCCGGCTGCTCGGGGTCGACGTCGCGGCCGACACCGGGCAGCTGTTCAGGACCCGCAACCCGGGCGCCGGCGAGGACGCGCTGCGCGACCTGTCGCGCTGGGAGCTGTTCGAGGCGGAAAACCCGCGCTGCTTCGCCGGGATGCTGAACCTGTGGGTGCAGAAGGGCCCGGCCGCAACGCAGCCCGGCCGGGATCCCGATGGAGGAGCCTGATCCGCCGGGCTTTTCCCGCGTCCCCGCCGCTGCCACATTACGAGCCGGTCGAGCGAAAGGTGCGCCGTGTCCACGCTAGGCTTCTCGGAGCAGACCAGCACGCTGCTGTCACAGGCCAGCCTCGCCTGCAGCCGGCGCGGCACCCAGCTGACCGAGCTGCGCCGCAAGGTGCTCGGCCTAGTCCTGGACAGCGACCGGCCGGCCGGCGCGTACGACCTGCTGGACCGCCTGCGTGCCCACCACAAGGGCGCCGCACCGCCCACCGTCTACCGCGCGCTGGACTTCCTGCTGGAGCAGGGCCTGATCCACAAGGTCGAGCGGCTGTCCGCCTTTGTCGGCTGCGTCCACCCGGGCCAGGACGACCACGATCATCACGCCGCGCAGTTCCTGATCTGCACACGGTGCGGCCGGGTGACGGAGCTCGAGGATGGCGGCATCAACCATGCGCTGGTCGAGGCGGCGCGCCACAACGGCTTCCGCCTCGCCCGCTCCACCGTGGAAGCGGAAGGCGTCTGCAGCGGTTGCGCAGCCGCCACGGAACCGGGCGCAGGCGTTCCGGCAGCATCCGGCCGTCAGGCGGTGCCGTGACGCCGGTCGGGCCGCAACGCCATGGGTTGACGCGGTCGGGCTGACCGCAGGCGGCCCGGAATGCCGGCCGGCCGCACACGCGGTCGCATCCGGCCGCGCCCGATCCGGCGTTCGATCGCGAGCCTGACGCCGCCGGCCACCGGTCACCTGGACAGGCGCCACTCCGGCAGCACGCCGCCGAGCTGCGCGGTGATCGCGTCGGCGCCGCGGCGCACCTGGTCCCCCAGGTGCGGGATGCGTCCGTCGGTGATCCGCACTAGCGGCCCGGACACCGAGATCGCCGCGACCGCCTCGCGGTTCTCGTTGAACACGACCGCGGCGACGCAGCGCAGCCCGACCGCGTTCTCCTCGTCGTCGACCGCATAGCCCTGCTGCCGCGCGACCGCCAGATCCCTGCGCAGCGCCGCGGTGGTGCTGATCGTCTTCACCGTCAGCCGCGGCAGGCCGCGCTGGTGAAGCACCCGGGCGAGATCGCCATCCGGCATGGCCGAAAGCAGCGCCTTGCCGACGCTGGAACAATGCAGCGGCACCCGGCCGCCGGGACGGGCGAAGGCGCGCATCATCTGGCGGCACTCGACCTGGGACAGGTAGATCGCCTCGAACTGGTCCTCCACGGCGAGGTTCACCGTTTCCTCGTTCTGCTCCATCAGCATCCGCATCTGCGGACGCGCCAGCGCGGTCAGGTTCCGCGTCCTGAGGAACGCGCTTCCGGCGACGAAGGCATGCACGCCCACCGACCAGAGCCGCCGCTCCGGATCGAAGTGCACGTAGCGCTCCTGCTCCAGCGTGGTCAGCAGCCGGTGCGTCGTGGACAGCGACAGGCCGACCTGCTGCGCCGCCTCGGTCAGGGCCATGCCGTCATCGACGGCCGCGAGCCGGTTCACCAGGGTCAGCGCCCGCACCAGCGACTGCACCTGGTCGACCGTTCCGGCCTGGGTCGCTTGCCCGGGCGCGCTTTGGCCGCGCCTGGCGGCATCGGGCTTCTTCGCTGCGTCGGCATCGCTCCGCTCCCCATCCCGGCGCGAAACGTTTTCACAAAAACCGTGCGGCGGAAACCGCTATCCGGTTGTAAGCACGAGATTTTCGAGCACCATTTCCACGATGCGGAATTGGTTCCGGATTGCTGTTGCGGCGGCCTGCAGAGCTGGGATGATGCGTCCAACGACGAACGCGGCGAGGAAGGTTCACCGATGGCCCGAATGAAGGCGGTCGAAGCGGCTGTGCGGGTGCTGGAGCGCGAGGGCGTGACGGTGGCGTTCGGCGTTCCCGGCGCCGCGATCAACCCGTTCTATGCCGCGCTCCACGCGAGAGGCTCGATCCGCCACGTCCTGGCCCGCCACGTCGAGGGCGCCTCGCACATGGCGGACGGCTACAGCCGGGCCGGGGCCGGCAACATCGGCGTCTGCGTCGGCACCTCCGGCCCGGCCGGCACCGACATGATCACCGGTCTCTACACCGCGATCGCCGATTTGGTCCCGCTGCTCTGCATCACCGGGCAGGCGCCGCGTGCCAAGCTGCACAAGGAGGACTTCCAGGCGGTCGACATCGAGCTGCTCGCCAAGGGCGTCACCAAGTGGTCGGTCTGCGTGCGCGAGCCGGCGCAGCTGCCGATGGCGTTCCAGCAGGCGTTCCACGTGATGCGCTCCGGCCGCCCGGGACCGGTGCTGATCGACATGCCGATCGACGTGCAGATGGCGGAGATCGAGTTCGACGAGGACACCTACGCCAGCCTGCCGGTCTACAAGCCCGCCGCGTCGCGGGCGCAGGCGGAAAAGGCGATGGCGATGCTGGCCGCCGCGGAACGGCCGCTGATCGTCGCCGGCGGCGGCATCATCAATGCCGACGCGAGCGCGCTGCTGGTCGAGTTCGCCGAGCTGACCGGCATCCCGGTGATCCCGACCCTGATGGGCTGGGGCAGCATTCCCGACGACCACGCGCTGATGGCCGGGATGGTCGGGCTGCAGACCAGCCACCGCTACGGCAACGCCACCCTGCTCGAGTCCGACTTCGTGCTGGGCATCGGCAACCGCTGGGCCAACCGGCACACCGGCTCGATCGAGACCTACACACGCGGCCGCAGCTTCGTGCACGTCGACATCGAGCCGACCCAGATCGGCCGGGTGTTCGGCCCGGATTTCGGCATCGTGTCCGACGCCGGCGCGGCACTCGCCCGGTTCATCGAGGTGGCGCGCGGGATGCAGGCGGCCGGCACACTGCCGGACCGCGCGGCCTGGGCGGCATCCTGCCTGCACCGCAAGAACAGCATGCTGCGCCGCACCCACTTCGACGAGGTGCCGCTGAAGCCGCAGCGCGTCTACGAGGAGATGAACCAGGTCCTGGACCGCGACACCTGCTACGTCACCACGATCGGGCTGTCGCAGATCGCGGGCGCGCAGTTCCTCCGGGTCTACCGTCCGCGCAACTGGATCAACTGCGGCCAGGCGGGCCCGCTGGGCTGGACGCTGCCGGCCGCACTGGGCGTGCGCGCGGCGGATCCGGACCGGAAGATCGTGGCGCTGTCAGGCGACTACGATTTCCAGTTCATGATCGAGGAGCTGGCGGTCGGCGCGCAGCACAAGCTGCCGTACCTGCACGTGGTGGTGAACAACTCCTATCTCGGCCTGATCCGGCAGTCGCAGCGCGGCTACCAGATGGACTTCGAGGTCAGCCTCGCCTTCGAGAACATCAACGTCGGGCCGGACGGGGAAGGGGTCGCGGGCTACGGCGTCGACCACGTGGCGGTGGCCGAGGGGCTCGGCTGCAAGGCGATCCGGGTGAAGAGCCCGAACGAGTTCAAGGACGCCTTCGCCCGCGCCGAGGCGCTGATGGCGGAACACAGGGTTCCGGTGGTGCTCGAGTTCATCCTGGAGCGGGTCACCAACATCTCGATGGGTCTCGAGATCGACGCCGTCAACGAGTTCGAGGACATCGTCTGCCTGGATCCCGGCCTGTCGGTCCGCAAGAGCGGGGAGGCGGAGCGCTCCGGCGCACCGGCCAGGCTGCCCCAGCCGGCCTAGCGGGACCCTGGAGACGGGAGCGCACCATGCCGAAGTTCGCCGCCAACCTGACCATGCTGTTCACCGAGCTGCCGTTCCTCGACCGCTTCGCCGCCGCGGCGCAGGCCGGGTTCGAGGCGGTGGAGTTCCTGTTCCCCTACGGCTTCGACAGAAGCGCGCTGTCCGACGCGCTCGACGCCAACGGGCTGGCGCTGGTCCTGCACAACCTTCCGGCGGGCGACTGGGACGAGGGCGAGCGCGGCATCGCCTGCGACCCGACCCGGGTCGGCGAGTTCCGCGACGGGGTCGGCCGCGCGATCGGCTACGCGACGGCGTTGCGCTGTCCGCGCCTGAACTGCCTGGCCGGCATCGTCGCGGCGGCGGACGGCGCGGTGGCGCGCAGGACGCTGATCGACAACCTGCGCCATGCCGCCGGTGCGCTGGAGGATGCCGGCATCGCGATGGTGCTGGAGCCGGTGAACACGCGCGACGTTCCCGGCTTCTTCGTCAGCCGCACGCAACAGGCGCTGGAGATCCTGGACAAGGTCGGCTCCGACAACCTGAAGCTCCAGTTCGACATCTACCAGGCGCAGGTCATGGACGGCGACCTGGCCATGAGGATCGAGACCCATCTCGACCGCATCGGCCACCTCCAGGTCGGCGGTCCGGCGGACGCCTTCGAGCGGGTCCGGCCGACCCTTGCCCTGATGGGCAGGAACATCACCCTGGTCGGCGACAACGGCGCCGGCCAGACCACCAAGGTCGCCAACCAGATCTTGGTGGCGCTGACCATCGAGGCGGTCGGCGAGGCGCTGCTGTTCGCGTCCAAAGCGGGAGCCGACCCGGCGCGGGTGCGCCAGGCGCTGATGGGCGGCTTCGCGTCGTCGCGCATCCTGGAGGTGCACGGCGAGCGCATGGTGACGCGCAACTTCGAGCCCGGCTTCCGGATCGCGCTGCACCAGAAGGACCTCAACCTGGCGCTGAGCAGCGCGCGCGCGCTCGGGATCAGCCTGCCGAACACCGCGACCTGCCAGGAGCTGTTCAACGCCGCTGCCGCCGCCGGCGGTGCCGCCTGGGACCATTCCGCCATGGTGCGCGTGCTCGAGAAGCTGGCCTGCCACGAGATCGGCGCGGCGGCCTAGCGGGCGCGCGGGAGGATCGAGGTGATGGCCGGGCACGAGGCGGCGCTGCTGACGCGGATGTTCCAGGCGGCGGTCGCCTCGGTGTCGGCGGACCTGTGCCTGCCGCCGTTCCTGCCGCCGCCGCCGCAGGGCCGCACGATCGTGGTGGGCGCCGGCAAGGCCGCCGCCGCCATGGCGGCGGCAGTGGAGGCGCAGTGGCCGGCGGCCGCGCCGCTGGACGGGCTGGTGGTCACCCGCTACGGCCACGGCATCGGCCGGCTCCCCCGCATTGCGGTGGTCGAGGCGGGCC
>CAXTOD010000137.1:0-7545 GCA_964245705.1 uncultured Acetobacteraceae bacterium | reverse complement strand
GTGCGGGATAGCGGGCGGTGGCGGGATAGAACAGCAGGCTGGCGTTGGCGGTGATGGTGCTGGTGTCGGTGCTGTTCTGGTAGTTGGCGATCAGCACGTGGCCGACCTGCGGGGCTTCCAGCAGGGCGGTGTCGTCGGTGACGTCGCGCTCCACGTGCCAGGACGGCGCCAGGACGGCGCGCGGCTCGGCGGTGGTGCCGAACAGGAGGTTGACGCCGCCGAGGAAGATGGTGGCGGTGCGGTCGTACTGCCGTCCGGCGTCGAGCGAGATGTCGGTGCTCAGCACCACCTTGGCCCAGGGGCCGGGACAGGCGGCGGGCGGCGCGTAGCTGAAGGGCACCGCGCTGGCGCCGAAGCTGGCGTTGCCGGCCAGCGTCACCCGGCACGGCGTCTCGTCGGGATGCGTCACGTCCGGCTCGATCGGCGCCACGTTGCTGCTGCCGACCGCCGGCTGAGCCTGGGCTGGCAGCGACAACGTGGCCAGCGCCACGCCGGACAGGAACAGGATCCGGGTCGGCAGGAACGAACGGGCGGCGTGTCGCATGAACTGGATCCACGTGTTGCAACACGTATCCAAGCACGACCGCCGGGCACGAAAAAAGCCCCCGACCTCGCGATCGGGAGCTTTTCCTAAACCGTGTTCGGCGCGTTCAGTTGTTGCTGCTGCGCGCCCCGGTGAGCTGGAGCAGGAAGGTGAACAGGTTGATGAAGGTCAGGTAGAGCATCAGCGCGTCGGTTACGCTCTGCTTCGCCGCCCCGTCCACGCCCTGGTAGTAGGCCAGCTGGCCGTAGTTCCACTTGATCCGCTGGGTGTCGTAGGCGGTCAGCCCGGTGAAGATCAGCACGCCCAGCACGCTCACCACGAAGTAGAGCCCGGCGCTGTGGGTGAAGATGTTGACGACGCTGGCGATGATGATGCCGAACAGGCCCATGATCAGGAACGAGCCGAACCGGGTCAGGTCGGTCTTCGTGGTGTAGCCCCACAGGCTCATCGCGGCGAAGGTGCCGGCGGTGATGAAGAACACCCGCACGATCGACAGGTCCGTGTAGATGAAGAACAAGTTGGTCAGGCTCAGGCCCATCGCGGCGGAGAAGGCCCAGAACAGCGCCTGCGTGGTCTGGCGCGACAGCCGGTTAATGCCGAAGCTCAGCACCATCACGAAGCCGAGCGGGGCGATCATGGCGATGAAGCCCAGCATGGTCGGGCGGATCGCCACGGTGCCGTTGGACATCATCACGGTCTGGTGGAACAGCGCCGACAGCTGGCTGTGGGCGATGCCGTAGGCGACCAGCCCGGTCAGCACCAAGCCGGATGCCATCCAGTTGTAGACGCGCAGCATGTAGGCACGCAGCCCGAGATCCACGGCTCCGGCCTGGACGCCGATGCCGGTCCTGCTGGGGGTGGTCCGATAGTCGGGAACGAACGCCATGATCTTCCGATTCCTGTGGAGCCGGGCGATCCCCGGCGACCTGAGCGCTATGTTGGAGGTTCCGCGTGCGAGGTCAAGGACGACGCGCTCCGCCCGGCCTGCCGCGGGTCGACGGCGGCAGTAATTGACCGGTGAAACCGGCGCGGGCACCGTTGCCGGCCGCCGGTCCCGGTTCCGGTTCCGGTTCCGGCGGGCTCATCCGGAAGGCAGGAGTCGCCGACATGGCCGGCGTGCAACACGAGGCCGAGCAGCCGGCGCCGCGCGTGGCGATCATGCTCGCCGTGCTCGCGGCGGTGATGCTCCTGTTCCTGCGTCGGTCGCCTGCGCGCTGATGCGCCTGTTCGTGGCGCTCGACCTGCCGTGGACCCTGCGCGACACCCTGTCCGGCCTGTGCGGCGGCCTGTCCGGGGCGCGCTGGACGGCACCGGAGAACCTCCATCTGACGCTCCGCTTCATCGGCGAGGTCCGTCGCGACCAGGCGGAGGAGGTGGACCTCGCCCTGCACGCGCTGCGCGGCCGGCGCTTCGAGCTGTCGGTGTCCGGCACGGGGGTGTTCGAGCGGGGCGGCCGTTCCAGCGTGCTGTGGGCCGGGATCGACCGGTGCGAGCGGCTCGACCACCTGCAGACCAAGATCGAGACCGCCCTGCGGCGCGCCGGCGTGCCGCCGGAACGGCGCCGGTTCCAGCCGCACATCTCGCTGGCGCGCGTGGACGCGGTGGCCGAGCCGCTGCTTGCCGGCTGGGTGCAGGAACACAACCTGCTTCGCACCGGACCGGTCCCGGTCGACAGCTTCACGCTGTTCAGCTCGCAGCCCGGTCCCGATCAGCCGGTCTACACCGCGGAGGTCGATTATGAACTGGGATGAGCGCGGATCCGCGACCGGGGGGGCACGGCGCCGCGTCGGGCTCGCGGCGCTGCTGTGCGGGCTGTTTGGCGCAAGCGTGCCGGCACGGGCGACGGTGCAGGTGCCCGGGCCGATGCAGGTGGGGCCGTCCTGGGCGCAGGCCGACGCCGCGCACGCCGCAGCGCTGCTCAGCACGGTCATCGTCAACTACGGCACCCTGGGCGACCGCCTGATCCGGGTCGAGTGCCCCGCGTCCGGGCACGTGGCGCTGCGCAACGGGACGCTGCACGGCGACGTCGCCACCCCGACCCCGTCGCAGCAGCGCGAGGCGGCTGCCGTCACGCGCACACAGAACGGGCTGGACCTGCCGCCCGCCCTGCACGGCCAGATGCATCCGGTGACGGCGCTGATCGACCTGACGCAGGCGACGCAGCCCCTTGCCGACGGCGCGCTGCTGCCGTGCACCGTCACCTTCGCCCATAGCGGCGAGCAGATCGTGATCTTCACCGTGGGCGAGCAGCCGACTCCGACCAGCGAGCCTTGAGGAGCGGCGCTTCGCCGGACATGGTTGAGGGCGGGGCCGCCGGCGACGGGCCGGACGCGGCGCTGGCGCGGCTGGTGGCGGAGGTGCGGAGCTGCCGGTACTGCGCGCCGCTTCTGCCGCTCGGGCCGCGGCCGATCCTCCACGTGTCCACCACAGCCCGGATCCTGATCGCCAGCCAGGCGCCGGGAACGGTGGTGCACGAGAAGGGGATCTCGTTCTGGGACGCGTCCGGAGACCGGCTGCGCGGCTGGCTCGGGCTGGACAAGGACGCGTTCTACGACACGCGCCGGGTGGCGATCCTGCCGATGGGGCTGTGCTATCCCGGGCGCCTGCCACAGGGCGGCGACCGGCCGCCGCGTCCCGAGTGCGCGCCGATCTGGCGCGACCGGGTGCTGTCGCACATGCTCGCGCTGCGGCTGACGCTGCTGATCGGCACCTACGCGCAGAACCACGTGCTCGGGCCCGGGCTGATGACCGAGCGGGTGCGCCGCTTCCGCGACCACCTGCCGCGCGGGTTGTTCCCGCTGCCGCACCCGTCCTGGCGCACCGGGGCGTGGGAAGCGCGCAACCCGTGGTTCCCGGAGGTCGTGCTGCCCGCGCTGAAGGCAGAGGTGGCATGCGCCCTCGACATGGAGGGGAGCGGAAGCTAGGACGGATCGGTGTCCGCCTCCTGGTTCCGTCCTGCCATCGTGGCGCTCTGCCTGCTCGCCGGCCCGCCCGTGCGGGCGGACGAGGCGGGCTGCGGCAGCGTGATCGTGCCGACCGGGGTCGGCATGGGGCCGCCGGCGGGGGTCAACTCGCTCAACCCGCTGCTGACCAACTCTGTCTATGCGCATGAGGTGATCGAGCAGTTCCTGCGGCCGCTGGTGTGGATCGACCGGCATGGCCGGCCGGACTACGGGCGCAGCGTCGCCGCCTCGGTGGACACGCCGGATGACGGGGCGACCTTCACCGTCACCCTGCACGACTGGCGCTGGTCGGACGGGGTGCCGCTGACGGCGGACGACGTCCTCTTCACCCTGGACCTGATCCGGACCATGGGGCCGAGCTACGTCTGGTACGGGTTGGGCGGGGTGCCGACGCTGATCGCGTCGAGCCGGGTCGTGTCGGCGCACCAGCTCGAGCTGCGCATGGTGCGCAAGGTGAACCCGCGCTGGTTCGTGTCGCTCGGCCTCGGCAACCTTCTGTTCCCCCTGCCCCGGCACGTGTTCGCCGGCATGAGCCCGGTCGAGCTGCGACGGCGGCAGAACGACGCCACCCTGTTCGCGGTCGGCGACGGGCCGTTCGTGCTGCAGGAGTACGCGGTCGGGCGGCACGCGGTGCTGGTGCCGAATCCGCTTTACGGCGGCCACCATCCGCAGGTGCGGCGCCTGGTGGTCGCGTTTCCCACCGGCAACACGGCGCTGGAGCAGATGCGGGCCGGCGCGCTCGACATGGCGAGCATTCCGTACCTGCTGACCCAGTTCGCGACCCGCCTGCCGGGGTTCGGGGTGGTGAAGCTGACCCCGATCTTCTCCTACGGAGACGGCTACATCAACTTCCGCTCGAGGACGGCGCCGTTCCTGGCCGACGGCGCGGTGCGCCGGGCGATCACGCGCGGCATCGACCAGAAGGAGATCGTGGACCTGATCTACCGCGGCCAGGCCAGCGTCGACCATGGGCCGGTGCCGCCTTCCATGGTGGACCTGCAGTCCCCTGCCGCGCGCGCCGGGTATCCGGACCTGTCGTTCGACCCCGCGGCGGCGAGCGCGCTGCTGGCGACCGACGGCTGGCGCCCCGGGCCGGACGGGATCCTGCTCAGGAACGGGCAGCGGCTCGCCTTCACGATCCTGACCTCGTCGGAAAGCGCCGACGGGATCATCCAGGCGCAGCTGATCCAGCGCAACCTCCGCCGGATCGGCATGGAGGTGTCGATCCGCACCATCGGCTTCAACCAGCTGCTGGCGACCCTGGACGGCAACGGCCACGACTGGGACGTGGTCACGATCCGCTGGTCGGTCGTGACCTATCCCAACGTGCGCGACTTCTTCTCGGCCGACGGGACGCTGAACTACGGCCACTACCTCGACCCGCACATGGACGCGCTGAACCGCGACGTGATGTACGGCTCCGGGGACGGCCCGCTGCGCGCGGTGCAGGACTACACCGCCGAGCGCGCGCCGCACCTCTACCTCCCGTCCGGCACGCCGGAGGTGCTGGTGCGGCCCGGGATCGGTCACGTGTCGGACTTTCTCAGCCCGAACGGGATGTGGTCGGCGGAGCTGCTGACGCTGTCGGGCCCGCTCGCCTGCACGGCCCAGGGCGGAGGCGATGATGCTGCGCGTCCTTGAGCGCCGGCTCGGCAGCGCTGCGCTGTCGCTGCTGATCCTGACGGTGCTGGCCTTCGCCATGAGCCACCTGACGCCGGGCGGGCCGGCGTATTCGATCCTGGGGCCGGCGGCGCGGCCCGACACGGTGGCGGCGATCAACCACGAGTTCGGCCTCGACCTGCCGATCTGGCAACAGTACCTGCGCTGGCTGTGGCAGCTGGCGCACGGACGGCTGGGCAGCTCCTACCTGTCGAACCAGCCGGTCGGCGCCCTGCTGCTGTCGTACGAGGCGAACACGATCCTGCTGCAGGTGGTGGCGCTGGCGGCCAGCCTTGTCATCGCGTTCGGGCTCGGGCTGCTGCACGGGGTGTTCCACCAGCAGGGCCTCGGCCGGCTGATCGGGACGGTGGAGCTGGGGCTGTTCTCCCTGCCCTCGTTCTTCGTCGGCACCCTGCTGATCCTGTGGGTGTCGATGGGGCTGGGCTGGCTGCCGGCGGGCGGGCTGGAGGATCTGCGCCTCCAACACCAGACGCCGGGCTCGGTGCTGTCGCACCTGGCGCTGCCGGCGGCGACGATCACCCTGTTCACGGTGGCCCCGCTGTCGCGCTACCTGGCGCAAAGCGTGCACGAGGAGCTCGGGCGCGACTACGTGCGCTCGGCCGCGGCGCGCGGCGCCTCGCCGGTCCGGATCCTGTTCCGCCACGTGCTGCGCAACGCCTTGCGCCCGGTGGTGACGCTGCTGGGCCTGTCGCTGCCGACGATCTTCGCCGGCGGCATCGTCACCGAAACCGTGTTCTCCTATCCGGGGCTCGGCTGGCTGCTGTGGCAGTCGGCGGTCGGCCAGGATTATCCCGTGCTGATCGGCATCGTGCTGGTGATCGGGGTGCTGACGGTGCTCGGCAACCTGCTGGCCGACCTCGTCAACGGGCTGCTCGATCCCCGGACCAGCTATGCCTGACGCGGCGTCCGCGTCCGGCATGGGTATGCGCGTGCGCGTTCCCGGCCTGGCTGGCCTCGTTGGCAACGGCAGCCTGCTGGCCGGCGGCGGTCTCGCCCTGCTGGTGCTGTTGCTGTGCTTCGTGGTGCCGCTCGCGTGGCGGGCGGACCCGTATGCGCTCAACCCGTTGTCGCCGTTGTCTCATCCGAGCCGGGAGTTCCCGCTCGGCACCGACGAGCTCGGCCGCGACAACCTGGCGCGGGTGATGGACGCCGGCCAGGCGACGCTGCTGGTGGCGCTGCCGGCGGCAACCGTCACCTTCCTCGCCGGGCTGTGCTACGGCCTTGCCTCCGGGCTGGGGCCGCGGCTGCTGGACGCGGTGATGATGCGGCTGCTCGACGCGGTGCTGGCGCTGCCGGGGCTGGTGGTGCTGATCTTCTTTGCCGCCATCCTGCGGCTGTCGACGCCGTCGCTGATCCTGCTGCTCGGGCTGATCTCCTGGCCGCCGCTGGCCCGGCTGGTGCGCAACGAGACGCGGGCGGTGCGCGACCGCGAGTTCGTGCTGGCGGCCCGGCAGATGGGCGGCGGCTTCTTCCACGTCGTCACCACGCACCTGCTTCGGGTGATGGCGCCGGTGCTGGCGGTGAACTTCACCTTCCTGGTCGGCGAGATGATCCTCGTGCTGTCGGCGCTGTCGTTCCTGGGGCTTGGGGTGCAGCCGCCGCAGACCAGCTGGGGCGGGCTGCTGGAAGGGGCGCTGCAGCTGGTGGCGCTCGACCCGTGGTGGCTGGTGCTGCCGCCCGGGCTGCTGATCTTCGCCTCGCTGCTGTCGGCGTCGCTGATCGGCCAGGGGCTGCTGGCCCGGCAGGGACGCGCCCGGTGAGCGCGGTGCTGGAGCTGGACGCCTTGTCGGTGTTCCTGCCGGCGCATGGCGGCGGCGGGCTGGTGCCGGTGCTCCAAGCGCTGGACCTCCAGGTGCAGGCCGGCGGGATGACGGCGCTGGTGGGGGAAAGCGGTTCGGGCAAGACGGTCGCGGCGCTGGCGGCGATGCGCCTGCTGCCGCGCGGCGCGCGCACCACCGGGAAGGTGCGCTTCGACGGGCTCGACCTGCTGGCGCAGGACGAGCGGCGGATGCGGCGGCTGCGCGGCCGGATCGGCATGGTGTTCCAGAACCCGCTTTCGGCGCTGAACCCGAGTGCCACGGTCGGCGCGCAGGTGGCGGAAGGCTACCGGCTGCACGAGGGGGGCAGCCGGGCGCAGGCGCGCAGGCGGGCGGTCGAGCTGCTGGGCGAGGTCGGCATTCCCGACCCGGCGCGCCGCCTCGACGACTACCCGCACCAGTTCTCCGGCGGGCAGCGGCAGCGGGTGATGATCGCGGCCGCCCTGGCCTGCGACCCGCTTGTGCTGATCGCCGACGAGCCGACCACCGGGCTCGACCCGCTGGTGGCGCGGCAGATCCTGGCGCTGCTGGCCCGGCTGGG
>CAXTOD010000136.1:0-7586 GCA_964245705.1 uncultured Acetobacteraceae bacterium | reverse complement strand
CCGTCACCTCGCCCGGCCGGATCACGGCGCCATACCGGGTCGCCTGCACCCGCAGGCGACCGAGCAGGGCGCCGCCGGACAGGCCCTCGGGAAAGCCCACCAGGTTGTGCGACACCGGGATCCACGACGCCCGGCTCGCCCCAGCGTCGATCACCGTCACCGCGCGGCGGAACCGCGCGAGGTAGACTGCGGCTGTCAATCCGGCCGGACCGGCTCCGATCACGAGACAGTCCATCGAGGCTCCTGGTGCTGCGCCGGGCCGGCAGGATAGACCAATCGGAGCAGGCGTCGCCATCATGCCGCCCGCGGCGGCCCTACCCGGCGGCCATCACCCGGGCGAAGCGCGGCACCTCCACCCCGTCCACCGCCACGGTCTCGTTCCACATCGCCAGCGGCCGCACCCAGGTGCTGCCGTCGCGGTCGGCGCGATAGACCACCAGCCATTCCTCGGTCTCGCTGTGCCGGCCGGTGGCCAGCACCATGTACAGTCCACCCTTGTAGTGTCGGTAGGCGCCGGGCGTCGGTTCCATTGCGATCCATTCCTTCTCGGGGCCGGACGTCGGCCCCTCGTCGGCGCCGTCCGTCCTGCCTATGATGCGGGCCCGTCCAGGATCGCCGGCCCAACCGCCGCTGGGAACCCCGCATGACCCGCCGCCCGACCGGCTCCGCCGTTGCGCTCTGCCTGCTGCCGCTGCTGCCCCTGCTGCCGCCGTCACAGGCGGCGGCCCAGACCCGGCACCGCCACCACCATCCCGCCCCCGTCGCGTCCAGCCCGGTGATCCTGACCCAGCAGCCGGGCACCGCGCTCGACACCGCCGCGCGGCAGCTCAACGCCGAGGACATCGCCGGTGCGACGAAACGGCACGAAACCCCGATCGTGCTGATCGGTTCCGCCCCGCTGTCCACCGATCACGGCGACACCGCCCTGTTCGTGCAGACCCAGTCCGCCAGCCTGTGCGGCTCGGCCGGCTGCTCGACCTCGGTCTACCTCCGCCACGACGGACGCTGGATCAAGGTGCTCGACTCCGTCAGCGGCCCGATCAAGGTGCTGGCCACCAGCTCGGGCGGCATGCACGACCTGGTGGTGGGCGACAAGGACCGCTGGACCTGGTCCGGCCAGGCCTACCACGACACCCTGCCGGCGGTGCCGATCGGCAACCTCAAGCGCTCGGTCGAGCGGCACCAGGAACAGGCGAAGCAGGGAGGCGGCTAGGCGGTAGGATTGGAGCGGGTGAAGGGAATCGAACCCTCGTATGAAGCTTGGGAAGCTTCCGTTCTACCATTGAACTACACCCGCCCGGTGCCGGACCACCCGGACGTTATACGGCCCCGCCGGCCCGGCGGCAACGCTTCCCGCAGTTGACGCACCCCGGAAGCGGCTCCTAGAACCGTTCCCGTCACGACCCTCGCGACCTGTCCGGCCGGCTTGCGGAAAGGTGACGCCGCGCCGAAGCGGCCTCGGCGGCAGGATCGGGGGATCCAGGCCGCCTCGGCATCCACGTCCGGGCATCGCCTCCGACCGATCGGGGAAGCCGAGATGAACGACCAGCACGCCTTCCGCCCCGCCACCCTGCTGCTGCATGCCGGGGTCGAGCGCACGCCGCACGGCGAGACCAGCGAGGCGATGTTCCTCACCTCCGGCTTCGTCTACGACGACGCCGAGCAGGCCGAGGCCACCTTCCTGGGCCAGGCCACGCACTACCAGTACAGCCGCTTCGGCAACCCCACCGTCGCCGCGTTCGAGCACAGGCTGGCGGCGCTGGAAGGCGCCGAGGCCTGCCGCGCCACCGCCACCGGCATGGCCGCCGTGTCCTCCGCCCTGCTCAGCCACCTCAAGCACGGCGACCGAATCGTCGCGTCGCGCGCGCTGTTCGGCTCCTGCCACTGGATCGTGTCGCAACTGCTGCCGCGCTACGGCATCGAGAGCGTGTTCGTCGACGGCGCCGACCTCGACGCCTGGGCCGAGGCGCTGTCGGTCCCCACCGCCTGCGTGCTGCTGGAAACCCCCTCCAACCCGATGCTGGAGATCGTCGACCTCCGCGCGGTGTGCGAGCTGGCGCACCGCGCCGGCGCCGTGGTGGTGGTGGACAACGTGTTCGCGACCCCGCTGCAGCAGCAGCCGCTCGGCTTCGGCGCCGACGTGGTGGTGTATTCCTGCACCAAGCACATCGACGGCCAGGGCCGCGTGCTCGGCGGCGCGGTGCTGGGCACATGCGACTGGATCGAGACCACGCTGCAGCCGTTCCTGCGCAACACCGGGCCGGCGATGTCGCCGTTCAACGCCTGGGTGCTGTCCAAGGGGCTGGAAACCCTGTCGCTCCGGGTGGACGCGATGACCCGCAACGCCGCCGTGGTTGCCGACGCGCTGGCCGCGTCGCCCGGCATCGCCCGGGTGTGGTACCCGGGGCGCGCAGACCATCCGCAGCACCGGCTGGCGATGCAGCAGATGAGCGCCGGCGGCACGCTGGTCACCTTCGCGGTCGAGGGCGGCAAGCCAGGAGCGTTTCGCATGATGAACGCGCTCCGCCTGATCGCCATCTCCAACAACCTCGGCGACAGCCGCTCGCTCGTGACCCATCCGGCCACCACCACCCACATGAAGATCGGGCCCGCGGAGCGCGCCGCCCTCGGCATCGCCGACGGCGTGATCCGGCTGTCGGTCGGACTTGAGGACGTGCGCGACCTGCTCGACGACCTCGGGCGCGGCCTTCATGCGCTGGCGGACGGCGACCGGCGCCAGGCCGCGGAATAGGCACGGGAGCCGCGCCATGAACGACAAGGGACGCATGACGGCCACCCCGGCGCCGGAATCCGAACCGGGACCGGACGCCGAGGACGGGATGCCCTGCTTCAGCGCCGTCACCCGCAGCATACGCGTCAGCGTGCGCTCGGTGTTCCTGGAGGACCAGTCGCAGCCCGACGAGCGGCACTACCTGTGGGCCTACCGGGTGCGGATCGAGAACCACGGCAGGGACACCGTGCGCCTGCTCGGGCGCTCCTGGCTGATCACCGACGCCACCGGCCACGTCGACCGGGTGCAGGGCGAGGGCGTGGTCGGCGAGCAACCGGAGCTCAGGCCGGACGAGGCGTTCGAGTATACCTCCGGCACGCCCTTGGCGACGCCGACCGGCTTCATGTCCGGCCACTACCACATGATCGCCACCGGGTCGGGCGAGCGGTTCGACGTGGCGATCCCGGCGTTCAGCCTGGACAGCCCGCACCAGCCCGGCATCGTCCACTAGGCTCGGCCGGTTCGATGGACAGCATGGACCCCGATGCCGGCGCGCGCGCCGCGCGCCGTCCCACACGCGAGGAGGCGGAAGAGGCGGTGCGCACCCTGCTGCGCTGGGCCGGCGAGGACCCGGCCCGCGAGGGGCTGCACGACACGCCGCCCCGCGTGGTGCGCTCGTACGAGGAGTTCTTCCGCGGCTACGCCACCGACCCCAAGATCCTGCTCCAGCGCACCTTCGCCGAGGTCGAGGACTACGACGAGATCGTGCTGCTGCGCGACATCCGCTTCGAAAGCCATTGCGAGCACCACATGGTGCCGATCATCGGCCGCGCGCACGTCGCCTACCTGCCGCGCCGCCGCGTGGTGGGGATCAGCAAGCTCGCCCGGGTGGTCGACGTGTACGCCCGCCGGCTGCAGATCCAGGAGCGCATGACCGCGCAGATCGCCAACACCATCAACGACGTGCTGCAGCCGCACGGGGTCGCGGTGATCCTGGAAGCCGGCCACCAGTGCATGACCACCCGCGGCGTGCACCGCCCCGGCGTGTCCATGGTGACCAGCCGCATGCTGGGCGCGTTCCGCGACAACCCCAGCACGCGCCAGGAGCTGATGGCGATGCTGAACCGGCCCGCCGCGACCACGCCGTTCGAGTGACAGGCCGGGCTGGGCCCGTCACCCCGACCCGCCGTCCTTCGCCGCCTCGGCCGCCCGTTCCAGGGAGTCGGCGGCCCGGTCCGGACCGTGGATGCCGCGCACCTCGAAGGTCCTGTCCTTCAGGGCGTTGTAGTTGACCCAGAACTTGGTCAGGTGGTCGACGAACACCGTCCCGAGCTGCTCCACCTCGGTGATCCGCTCGTACTGGTACGAGCACGTGGTCACCGCCAGCAGCCGGTCGTTGCGCACGGTGTCGCCCTGCTCGGTCTGGTCTGCCTCGATCACGCCGATCAGCCGGATGGCGACCAGGGCGGCGGTCGGGATCGGCTCGTCGTGCAGCACCAGGACGTCCAGCGGATCGCCGTCCGGCGCCCTGGTGGACGGGAAGAACCCGAAATCCAGCGGGAAGCTCATGCCTTCCGGCAGCAGGCCGGCCAGGCGGATCAGTCCAATCTTCGTGTCGTAATCTTATTTCGAGCGCGCCCCCTTCGACGTCTCGATCACCGCCTGGCAGGTCATGCTCTTGCGATCGAACACGTGCGGCAGCATGGCGACGTCCGGCATCGGCGAGGTCTCCTTCACCAACGGAACGCATGACCGCGCCGGCCGTCTCCGCCGAACCACGAAAGCCCGCAGGCGTCGTCCTCCGGCGCGGCCTCCGCACTCATCCCGGCCTGCCCGGTCAGAGCCGGCTGAGGCTGCCGCCATCCGGATCCGTGCCGCCGCCTGGGGGAACAGGCGCAGGGCGTTGCGGCCGATGCCGTCGATCTGTTCCGGCGTCAGACCCCCGAAGGACAGCAGCGCCTCGATGTTGGCGTTCATCGTGTTGTCCGAGGTGCACGGCACGCCGCAATCGGAGCCGTACACGATCCGGTCCGCCGTGGTCATGGTCAGCGCCGCCGCCAGCCCGCTCGGCATGGTCGCCGCGGTGTCCAGGAACAGGTGCCGCAGGTGCTCGCGCATTTCCCCGCTCGTCACCCGGTTCGGGTTCGGGATCCACGGCTGGTCGCCCAGCAGGAACAGCCGGCCGGACAGGGCCGGCAGCGCCCCGCCGCAATGGGCGACCACCAGCGTCACGTCGGGATGACGGCGGAACGTGCCGGCATAGAGCATGTCGGTCAGCGTGCGCGCCGTCTCGAAGGCCACGTCCAGCACCACGGAGGGACGCCCATTGACGCCGGGCCCGTAGGCGTCGGGATGGGCGAACACCACCGCACGCCTGCGCCCCAGCTCGGCCCAGACCGGCTCCAGCCGCGGGTCGCTAAGGTAGATGCCGTTATACACGCAGGTCACCGCGAAGCCGTCGGCACCCAGCCCGTCGGCGGCGCGGCCGATCTCCGCCAGCGCCGCGTCCGGATCGTCGGTGGGCAGCGCGGCCAGCATCCCGAACCGCGACGGATGGCGGCGCACCAGCGACGCCGCGTAGTCGTTGGACGCCCGCAGCGCGTCGGGGCTCTTCGGGATGTTGCTCAGCATCTGCATCTGGATGCCGGTGCGGTCCATGGAGGCAAGCGTGGTGTCCGCATCCCACACCGGCGGAGCCTCGCTGCACCAGCACGCCGCCTTCATCGCCTTCCACCTTTCCTCGCGCGTCTCCGCGCTTTCCGGCGGGTAGAAATGCGCGTGCACGTCGATCCAGTGATCCACCAGCGTTGCCGGACCCTCGTGATCAGGCCGTGCGTGCTCCGGATGGGCGGCGTCCGACATCGCAAGGTCTCCTTCAAACACCCGAACGCGCGACCGGGCCGGCCGTCCCCGCCGGACGAACGACCGGAGCGGCCGGTCCGCCTCCGCTGGACGTTCGACGACTGCGAGGAACGCAAGGCGCGCCCCACACCCGAGGCCCCGGTCCTCAGCGCTTGTCCTCCCGCATCGCCATCGTCACCACCCGGGCGATCAGCACGGTGGGCAGGAGCTGCCCCATGGTCGCCTCCAGCATGCACAGGCTCCGCGCGACCGGGTGCACCGGGGTGATGTCGCTGATGCCGAGCGAGGTCAGCGTCGTGAACGACAGGTAGTCGAACGCGGCATCGAAGATTGCCTTCTGTCCCGGCGGCGGCAGGTGCAGATAGGCGTCCGGCAGCAGCCCGGCCACCAGCCGGTCGGCAAAGGCGAACAGCAGGCCGAGGTTCAGGTAGAGCACGACCGCGCCGCGGATCCGGTGCCCGGTCACCCGTCCCGGGCCGAACACCGCGCGCAGCACCACCGCGCTCAGCAGCACGAAGGCCAGCAGGCCGACCACCTGCCCGGCCACCAGCACCGGTCTCGACTGGTTCCAGCGCTGGAGGATCGCCGTCGCGCCGATCAGCAGCAGCATGACGAGACCGGCCGGAGCGGCCCAGCGCCCGCGCGCCAGCAGGACCGTCAGCGAGGTGACCACGGCCAGCAGCAGCGCCGCCAGGCCGGACGGCAACGGCAGCCCGGCGGCCAGGGCCGGCACCAGCCCGAACACGACGACCACCTGGATCATCAGCAGCACCGTCATGCTGGTCTCGTGCCAGCGCCGGCCCGCCCGCACCAGCCCGGCGAGCGCGCCGGCACCCCGTCCGTCGTCATCCCGAGGCGACATGCGTCATCTCCTGCGGATCGGCCCCGTGGCGGCGCCGGCCGGCGCCGGGAAAGTGTTCAGGAATGCGGGACGGAAGCCTCCGCGCTGGGCGGCCTGGCAGCACCCTGCAGCGCATGCCGGAGGAACGCCGCCCGCGCTTCCGACACCCGCGCCCGGATCAGCGGGTCCGGCAGCAGGTGCGTCCCCGGCAGCAGCAGCAGCTGGTACGGCTTGCCCGCCGCGATTAGCGCCTGGGTCAGCTTCACCGTGTTCTCGAAATACACGTTGTCGTCGGTCAGCCCGTGCATCAGCAGCAGCGGCCGCGACAGGCTTGCGGCATAGCTCAGCACGTTGCTTTTGCGGTACCCGTCCGGATCCTCCTGCGGCGTGCCGAGGTAGCGCTCTGTATAGGCGGTGTCGTAGTCGGCGAAATCCACCACCGGGGCACCAGCGACGCCCACCTTGAACAGGTCCGGGCGGCGGATCGTCGCCATCGCGGTGAAGTAGCCGCCGAAGCTCCAGCCGGTGACGCCGACCCGGCCGAGGTCCATCTCCCCGTACCGCTGCCCCAGCGCCTTCACCCCGTCCGCCTGGTCCTGGAGCGGCAGGTCGATCAGGTCGTCCTTGGTGGTGCGCTCCCAGTTGCGCCCGCGCCCCGGGGTGCCGCGCCCGTCCAGGCTGACCACCACGAAGCCCTGGTCCGCCAGGCACTGGTCCTCCACCGCCCGGCGCGGGGCGCGCTCCACCATCTTCACCGTGGGCCCGGCATACACCGACAGCACGACGGGATAGCGGCGGCCGGCCACGAAGTCCGTGGGCCGGACCACCAGGGCGTCCATGCCGAGCGGACCCACGGTGGTGTAGGTCACCCGCGGCACCGCCGGCGCCTCCGCCACGCTTGGAAGGGTGGCCAGCACGCGGCCGCCGCCGTCGCGCACCAGCACCCGCAGGTGCCCGTCCGCGCCGTCAAAGGTGTCGGTGAACACCCCGTGCCCGTCCGGCGAGAACTGCGCCGCGTGCAGCCCCGGCTCGGCCGCCACCGCGACCGGCGCCCCGCCGCGCAGCGGGATCCGGTACAGCGCCGAGCCGAGCCGGTCCGGATCGCTGCCGATCGTCACCGTGCCGCCCCCGGCATCGACGTCGGCCAGCGAC
>CAXTOD010000135.1:0-7619 GCA_964245705.1 uncultured Acetobacteraceae bacterium | reverse complement strand
CAATGTCGGCCGGTTCGCTGCCGGACAAACCGGCGGACGGTTCGCCTCCGACGGCCTCGGACGGCTGGCCGGCTCTGCCGCCGGCCAAGTCGCGGGCGCGGCGTCGCGCGCTGCCGTTGGCGCCGCGTCCGGCCGGGTGGCGGGAGAGGTCGCCGGCCGCGTCGCCGGCATGGCGGCCACGGAAGCGGTCGCGGCCGCCGCCGGACCGGTCGGCTGGGCCATCGACGCTGCGGTGGGCATCGGCTTCATCGGTGAAGCCATTGCCGCTGCGGTGAAGAAGGCCCACCAGCGCAAGGCCATGGACAAGACCGTGGATCCGACCCTCAAGCAGTACGGGATCCCGACGCCGCACTGACGGCTGATCAACACAGGAACGAGGAAACTGGAACGATGAGCGACAGCATAAGCGCGCAATCACCGAACACCTACGAGATGCAGACGCCGGCCGGTCAAGGGTCGAGCTCCGTTCAGGAGCAACAGGATTTCACCGACCTCAGGCAGCTCGAGGAGGGCGGCGCCGCACCGGGCGGCGCAGCCCATCCGGTTCCTGCGACCGATCCCAGGTCGATCGATTCAAGATCGACGAACCCCTTCATCGGCACCCAGCGGGCGCAGGCTGCCGCCGCCGCCCAGGGAACCGGAAGAGCCCCGGACATACAGGGCAAGGACGTGCAGGCCGCGGCAGGCGAGAACCTGCATTTCGGATCGGTGTCCGGCAACACCACCATAAGCAACGCGGGACGCGTGACGATCGACCGAGTCCCGCCGAACAGCCACGTGTCGCTGCCGAACAACACCGGACGGATCAGGATCAAGGACAACGACGGCCACCTCGAAACCGAGAACAACCGCAAGACGATCAACGTCACCAGAAACAACAACGACATGACCGTCTACGAGAACAAGGGCCTCATCAAGGTCAGCTCCAACAAGGGCGATCTCGAGCTCGGGGACGAGAACCGGGCGGGCATCTCACAGGGACGTTCCGGCTGGCTCAGCGTACAGCGCGAGAAGGGACGCGTCACCGTCGGCGAAAATCCGGGCAACGTGCTCCAGCACTACGGGAGCCGCTCGCTCGGAAGCTTCCTTCACGTCGGGGGACCCACGGAGGTAACGGGCCACGGTGCCGTCAAGATGACGCCGAGCGGCCCGGGCGGCAAGGTCGGCTCTCCCGTCGTTCGCGGGGCGGCCGGGACGCTCGTCGGTGTCGGCGCCGCGACGACAGTCGCGGTTGGCGCCGCCAACAGCATTGGGACCTACAATGGCGCGAACGCGCTGGCGCATCCGACCCATGCCGCGACGACGGCCCCGAGCACGACCGCGCACCCGATCGGGCTCGCTTCCGCGACCGAAACGGCAGGACATGCCGAGGAACCGCACGTGACCCTGCCCGACTTCGACGCAATCCGCTAGACTGCGACCGGTCCATGTTCATTCACCGGTTGCGGTCCGGCTCGTCGTCTTGTTGAGCATCCTTGCCGATCAGGTGACGATACCTCATCCGGCGATACTCCAGGTCCGCTTCCGGAACCTCCGGCAACGGGCAGCTTCCTGCAGGCTGCCCGCGCCGGACCATGTCGTCGGGCCGCCACGCGCCATCAAGGCGATCATGTGGTTCCATACGCGTAACCTTGTCGGATCCGTTCGCGGCGGGATATGAGGCTACCGGCTTGGGAAGGGTGGGTGATGCCTGGACGTCCGACGCTGTACGGCGCCTCGTTGTCGATCTGGATGTCCGTCGCGGGGATCGTCGGAACGGCCGGCTCCTGCCTTGCCCAGCCTTCCGTTGCTCCGGCGGACACGCCCGCCGCCCCGACGGCCAACGATCCTGGCCACGCCTACGTCGATCCCGACGCGATCGCGCCGCCTGCGCGACCGCCGCCGCCGCGCGAGGTGGGCACCTTCATGCCGCATCGCCGCTTCACCCTCACCGTCGGCGGCGGCAAGCTGCTGAGCCTGCCCGTGCCGGCCAGCACCGTGTTCGTGGCCGACCCGTCGATCGCCGACGTGCAGCCGCCGAGCAACACCAGCGTGTTCGTGTTCGGCAAGAAGCCCGGCACCACCACCCTGTTCGCCCTGACCCATGATGGGCGGCCGATCCTCGCCTACAACGTCGTGGTCGAATACGACCTGAGCGTGCTGCAGCAGGCGATCAACGACGCGGCACCCGGATCCTCCGTCCGGCTCGCGCGCACGCCGCACGGACTGGTGCTGCAGGGCGCCGTGCCGACCGCCGAAGCGGCGGCGAACCTGCAGAACATCGCGCAGCGCTACGCAGCGCCGAACGAGGCCGTGCTCAACCAGCTCCAGGTCGGGACCTCGACCCAGGTCAACCTCCGCGTGCGCGTGGCGGAAGTGTCGCGAAGCGTGTCGCGGCAGCTCGGCTTCAACTGGAACGTGATCGGCAACGTCGGCTCATTCGCGCTCGGCCTGAACACCGGCCTTGCGACCAACGCGCTGTCCTCCCTGACCGGCCTCGGCAACAACTCCGGGTCAGTCGGCACCATCTTCGGCAACGTTGCCTCCTCCCACGCCAACGGCCAGGTCGCGCTCGACGCCATGGCGGACGAGGGGCTGCTGACGCTGCTCGCCGAGCCCAACCTCACGACGACCTCCGGCGAGCCGGCCAGCTTCCTCGCCGGCGGCGAGTACCCCATTCCGGTGCCGCAAGGCCTCGGCAGCGTCGCCATACAGTACAAGCAGTACGGGGTGAGCGTCGGCTTCACGCCGACCGTGCTGTCCAGCGGCATGATCAGCATGAAGGTGAGCCCGGAGGTGAGCGAGCTCAGCTCCGCCGGCTCCTTCACGTTGCCGGGCAGCACGACGCCGGTCCCGGCGCTCATCACGCGCAGGGCAGACACCACCGTGCAGCTCGCGTCCGGCCAGAGCTTCGCGATCGGCGGCCTGATCCAGAACGACGCGCAGAACAACATTTCCAAGATCCCCTGGCTTGGCGACCTGCCCATCCTGGGCGCGCTGTTCCGCTCGACGCAGTTCCAGCGCGACGAGACCGAGCTCGTGATCGTGGTGACCGCCTATGTCGTGCACCCGACCGACAAGGTGCCGGCGCTGCCGACCGACTACGTGCGCCAGACCACCGAGCTGGAGCGGCTTCTGCTCGACCGCGTGGTGGCGCGCGCGCCCCAGCGCTTCGACCCGGAGCGCGCGCCGCACCTGCGCGGCGCCGCCGGCTTCCTGTTCGAGTAGGAGCGCGAGCGATGCGAACACCGGCCGGCCCGTGCTGCACCCTCCTCCTGCTGCTGTGCGCGCTTGGCGGCTGCGACGATCCGGCCCTGGAACGCGGCAGCCCGCCGCCGATCGTGCTGGACCAGGCGCGGGCGGTGGTCCCGCTCTACCGGCTCGGTGCGGGCAGGACGCTGCGTGCTGCGATCGCGAGGCTGTCGCCAAACAACAACCCCGCCCTGCTCGACGCCGTCATCGAGACGCGCAGCGCCGCGCGGGTTGCCGCCACGCGTGCGGTGCTGATCGAGCAGGGCCTCGATCCGGCACGGATCAGGGTGCGCAACGAGGCGGACGACGTCGTCGTGGTCACCGCCACGACCGCGTCGGTCGCCTCCTGCGACACAGCCCTGCAGCCGCCCGGGATCGACGGGGTGGACAACAGCCTCACCAGCCTCGGCACCTGCGTCCAGGCCACCGACCTGGCCGGCATGGCCGACGATCCGCACGACTTGCTGGCGCCGCCACGGCTGGGACCCGCGAACGGCCCGGTCTCGGCGCGGGCAATCCAGAAGCTGGAGAACGGCGAGGTGAAGCAGCCGCCGCGAACGAGCCTGTCTGGGGGCGACGACACCGGCAACGGCGGCGACGCCAACGGCACGGCCGCCTCGGCGCCGGGCGGCGCTCCATCTCAGTCGGTGGGAGCGTCGCCGGCCAACCCGCTGCTATCGACCGCGCCGCTGCCTGGCGGATAAGCGGCCAGCTCCGAATAGAACCGCATGTTGCCGGCCAAGTCTCGCGAGTCCGGAACCGCGCCGGCGCCTGCCTCCCGGGCCCGCTTCAGGTTGCCGCGCAGGGCGTAGACCAGCGCCAGGTTGCCGTCGATGGTCGCGAGGTCCGACGCCTGCCCACCGGTTTCCGCCACCCGGTCCCGCATCCTGCGCAGCGACGTCAGCGCCGTATTCGTGTCGCCCTGCAGCGCGGTGGACAGCGCCAGGTCGTTGCCGGCGGCGACGCTTTCCGGCTCGACCGCCAGCGCACGGCGGTAGGCGTCCTGTGCGGCCGCATGGTCGCGGCTGGCATCCAGCGCGACTCCCAGGCCGATCAGCAGCGCGGGGGTGTTCGGGACGTCCGCCAGCGCCTGCCGGAAGGTGGCGACCGCCTCGGTCGGCCGATGCGACAGGATCAGCAGCCGGCCGAGCGCCGCGGCGAGGCGACGCGTGCCGTCCCGGGACGCGTGCGGCAGGGCCGCCTGCAGGGCCAGCACCGCATCGGCGATCCGTCCCTGGGACGCGAGCGCGCGCGCGTATCCGAGCGCCACGTCCGCATCGCCCGGCTGCAACGCCGTCGCGCGTCCATAGAACGACGCCGCGGTTGCCTCGTCGCCGGAGGACGCCGCCGCGTCCGCGATCCGCAACAAGGCGGCCGGATCGTTGGCAGCCCGCATCTCGGCCGCCTGGTCGACGCGCGGAGGCGGCGAGATGCAGCCGCCGAGCGGCGCGGATACCAGGAAGACCGCCGGCCAGACCAATCGGCGGCGTCGTGTGTGACAATGCAGGACCAAGGCGCGGCACCTTTGCTGGTGCCACAGCCTATCACCTCGCGCGCGCAGCCGGAACGCCAACAGGCCGAGGGTGTGGCCGAAGGCAACCACGCCCCGGTCACGGAGCAACGCGGGCGACCCATCGTCAACTTCGATCCCGCACCTGGACGAGAGCCTTCTTGGTCAGATCAGGTTGCCGCGCCGCGTTCCGGCCTTGCCACGACAGCACAAACCGGACCGCCTGCTGCCGTCGACGATCTTCTGCATGCCGTCACGTGCTTGAACAATTCCTGCCCGTTTTCCCTTCCGATCCGAACAGCTTGATTGACGCTCCAGGAAATGATCATGATGTTGCTGCGCTCGAAAGCGCTGGTTTGGGAGAAGCCGGATCATGGATGCAACGTCATCTTCAGCCGCCTACGCCCCATCGAGCATCTCCGGTCAGGGAACCTCAGGCCTCGATGCCGGCCAGGGCTTGTCCAGCGAGCTTGAGTCGCTTTTCGACTCCCTGTTGAAGATGTCGCAGGGCGACGGTTCCCAGGATGCCACCGGAGGCAGCGGCGGCAAGGTCGAGAAGGAGCTGGAGCTCGCGCTGCACTCGCTGCTGGACGCGCTGGAAGACGGGCAGGGAGGCGCCTCGGCTACCCCTCCGGCAGCATCCGGCCCGGGTTCTTCCGGGCCGAGCACGTCGAACGTCCCGGAAGCCGCTGGCAGCGCTCCGGAAGCCACCGGCAACGCGCTCGGGGGCACCGGAAGCGCCGATGGCGGCGCGGCAGCCCAGCCGGCCGGCGCTCCAGGCAGCACCGGCACCAGCTCGGGCGCCGATGACCCAGGCGCCAGCGCGCCAGATGCCAGCGCCCCAAATGCCAGCGGTCCGGGTAACACCGCTCCGGGTGCCAGCGCGCCAGGTGCCAGTGGCGCGCTGTCGTCCATGCCGACTGAACCTGTCCAGGCGTCCAACCCGTCCCAGGTCATGAACTCCGAGATGTCCGCCGGCAAGACGCAGGTCTACGACGCGCTGAAGCAGCAGGGCGCCACGCCGCAGGAGATCGCCATGGTGATGGGATCCGGCATGGTCGAGACGAACGACTTCAACGCCGACCAGCGCGACACGAGCAAGGACGGCACGGCTTCCGAGAACTACAGCGCCTTCAACCTGAACGAGCCCGAGCTGCAGAAGCTGGGCTACACCGGCGACCCGTCCGCGCTGAACAACCAGAACAACATCGGCCAGGTCGCGACGCTGCTGCTGAACGGCATCCGCAAGGACGGCTTCAACGAGGTGGCCGGCATGACCAGGGACTCGGTCAACTTCGATCCCAACAGTTCCGACATCCAGCAATGGGACTCGGAACGCGCCGCCGACGCGAACAAGCTTCTGCAACTGTATCAGCAGGAAGGCACGCAGGCCTTTACCGACAACGAGCGGGTGGCAAGCTATTCGCAACACATCTAGAAGGAAACTCGGCGAACGGGATGAGCCCGGGACCGGACGTTCCTACAGGCTCGGAAACTGGCTCGTGACCAGGCACTGCGCGCCGATCCCGTCGCTGCGCCCGAAATAGCCGTCCTGATAGCTGGGGATCTGCTTGATGCTGATCCGCCGCGGCTCGATCGACAGCAGCGCCGCCAGCCGCGCCGTCATGTCGTCGTGGTGTCCGTCGATCTGCGGCGAGGCCGCGAGGATGGTCAGGTCGAGGTGCACGATGCGCCCGCCCCGCATCGCGATGAGCGACACGGCCTGGCGGACGAAGAAGTCCGAGCTCCTGCCACGGAAGCTCGGCTTGTCCGGCTGGAAATGCGTGTTGCCGTCGGCCTGGCCCACCGTGCCGAGCAGGGCGTCGGTCACCGCGTTGAGCGGAACGTCCGTGTTGGAATGGCGCGCGATCGACTGGCTGTGCGGGATCGGGATGCCGCACATGACGACCTGGTCGCCCGACGTGAAGGTGCTGAAGTCGAAGCCCCAGCCGACATGGTTCTCCTGCCGCCCACGCTGCAGGATCGTCTCGGCGCGGACCAGGTCGCGTTCCGTCGTGATCTTGAAGTTGTCCTCGGTGCCCTCGATCATGGCGACCTTCAGGCCGTACTTCTCGATCACCATGGAGTCGTCGGTGAGGTCGGCGTGCGTCGGGTTGCTGTAGTGCACCTGCTCGTGCGCCTTGAGCAGGTCGCTGAACTTGAAGCCCTGCGGCGTCTGCGCGCGCCAGGTGTTGGTCCGGTCGACGGTCTCGCCGATGTAGCCGTCGACGCAGCGCTTCAAGGTGTCCGGAACGCTGAGCCCGGTCACCACGGCGGGCCCGCGATCGAGTGCGGCGATCACCGCGCTGATCGTTTCCTGCTCGACGAAGGGCCTGACCGCGTCGTGGATGACCACCTTGTCCGGCGGATCGCCTGCCAGGCTTTCCAGCCCGAAGCGGACGGATTCCTGGCGGGTGTTGCCGCCGATGATCGGAGGCGGCAGCGACAGCTCCGCGGTCGCCGCGGCGTAGAGATCCAGGTCGGCTGGATGGATGACCGACTGCACCCGCTCGATCTCGGGATGGCGTAGGAAGGCGAGCAGCGTGTGGCGGATGATCGGGATGTTGTCCAGCATCCGGTACTGCTTCGGGATCGGGCCGCCCATGCGCTGGCCACGGCCGGCGCCGACGATGATCGCTGCGGTCATTCTCCTGGTCCCATCTCGACAGCCGAACGGCCCGGCTCCAGGTGGTCAAGCCGACGGTTCGGGCAGCCGATCGTGCCAGATCGGGCGGAGCCGGAGAAGATGGGCAGCGGCCGGATCAGGCGGCCGCCACCCCCTGGCCGTACTCGACGACCGCCTTCTTCGCGCGCGGGATGAGCGAGACGCTCATGCTGAGCTCGGTCACGCCCCAGCCGAGCAGCCTCGGGATGAAGG
>CAXTOD010000134.1:0-7665 GCA_964245705.1 uncultured Acetobacteraceae bacterium | reverse complement strand
CGAGCTCGGCGTAGAGCATCTCGTCGACCCAGAGCTCGAAGCTGCGCGCCAGCCCGACCGCGCGCAGCGCGAAGGCGGCGACCACGAGGACGAGCACCGGCAGCGCGGCGGCGGGGCCGGGGCGACCTGACCGCCACCGGGGCGTGCGGGGGGGGCGCGGGGGCGGGCGCCGGCGCCTCGCTGTTCCTGCTCAGCGGCCACGCCGTCGGCGTCGACCTCGGCTGGCGGCTCGGCTTCGGCATCGGCGGCGTGCTCGGCCTGGTCATCCTGCTGCTGCGCCGCTGGGTGCCGGAAAGCCCGCGCTGGCTGGTGACCCACGGGCGGCAGCGCGAGGGCACCCTCGCGATCGACGGGATCGAGCGCGAGGTGGCGCGCTGCACCGGCCGGCCGCTCTGCGCCGTGCAGGAGTCGCTGCTGATCCACCCGCGCCGGGTGTTCGGCTACAAGGTGGTGCTCGCGGCGATGTTCGGCCAGTACCGGATGCGCTCGGTGCTGGTGCTGGTCATGATGGTGGCCCAGGCCTGCTTGTACAACGCGGTGTTCTTCACCTACGGCATGGTGCTGACCCGCTACGAGCACGTGTCCGCCGCGCGGGTCGGCCTGTTCATCCTGCCGATCGCCGCCAGCAACTTCCTGGGGCCGCTGCTGCTCGGCACCCTGTTCGACACGATCGGGCGCCGGCGCATGATCTTCGCCACCTACGCGGTGTCCGGCGTGCTGATGGTGCTGGTGGCGGTCCTGTTCGCGGATGGGCGGATGACGGCGCTGACGCAGACGATCGGCTGGGCGGCGATCTTCTTCTTCGCCTCCGCCGCCGCCTCCGCCGCCTACCTCACCGCGAGCGAGGTGTTCCCGCTGGAGGTGCGCGCCACCGCGATCGCCCTGTTCTACGCGTTCGGCATGGTGTTCGCCGCCGGCACGCCCTGGCTGTTCGGCAGGCTCATCGGCACCGGCGGCCCGGTGCCGCTGGCGACCGGCTACGGCGTCGCCGGGCTGCTGATGGTGGCGGCCGGCGTGGTGGCGCTCCGGCTGGGGGTCGACTGCGAGGGCCGCTCGCTGGAAAGCATCTCGCCGCCGATCTTGTCCGGCCTCGTCGCTTCCGGCGGCGGCGTCGCCTGACGCGCGACGTGTCCGGGACGCCGTCGGGTGCCGGCAGGTCCGGCGGTCAGGCGGCCACGTGCCTGTTTTGCCAGGCGTCGATGGCCGAGGCTGCCAGGGGACGGGACATCAGGTAGCCCTGCCCCTCGTCGCAGGCCCAGGCCCGGAGCAGGTCGAAGGCGTCCTGCGTCTCGATCCCCTCGGCGACGACGCGGTAGCCGAGGTCGTGGGCCATGGTGATCATGGCGCGCACGAGCATCCGGTCCTTCGGCGACTCCGTCAGCCGGCGCACGAAGGACTGGTCGATCTTGAGCACGGAAAGGGGCAGCTGCTGGATGTAGGACAGGTTGCTGTAGCCGGTGCCGAAATCGTCGATGGCGATGCCCATTCCGTGCGACCGCAGCTCGCGCAGCTGTTCGGTCACCCGGCCGCCGTTGCGGGCCACGGCGCTTTCGGTGAACTCGAGCTCCACGCCGCTCGGGTCGATCCCGAACTTGTCCGCGGCGTGCAGCAGCCGAGCGGCGAAGTCCGGCTCGTCCAGGTCCAGGGCGGACACGTTGATGGACACGCACAGCTCGAGGCCGTCCCGCTTCCAGGCCCTTGCCTGCCGCATCGCCGCGGCGACGACCCAGCTCGTCATCGGCCGCGCCATCGCCGTCTGCTCGACCAGCGGCACGAACTCGGCCGGCGACACCTGCCCCAGGACCGGATGCCGCCACCGCAGCAGCGCCTCCACGCCGAGCATGCGCCCCGAGGACAGGCCGATGCGGGGCTGGTAGACCAGGGACAGCTGGTCGGCGGAGGCCAGGGCGCCGCCGAACTCGGCGAGCAGGGCGAAGCTGCGCGCGCTGCGCTGGTCGCGGGACGGGCTGTAATAGGCGATCCTCCCGTCGGCGGCGGCGCGGGCATCGTCGACGGCGTTCAGCGCGCGGCGGAACACGTCGCGCGGTGCCGCGTCGCCGGCCCGGAACGCGTGGACCCCGATCGCCGGGTGCGGGGTGACGGGAACGCCGTCGCAGGTGACCGGCTCGCGCAGCGCCGCGACGATGCGCTTCGCCAGCCTGTCCCGTGCCTCGGCGTCCTCCAGCACCACCGCGCAGCGCATCGGGCCGACGTGGTAGAGCGGCGCGCCGCCGCCGCAGCGCTGCACGAGCGACATCGCCGTCCGGGCCGTCGTGTCCAGGTGGTCGGAGCCCAGCACGCGCAGCGCGTGCGACGCCTGTGCCGCCGGCATGATCTCCACCAGCAGCACCGCCCCGTCGCCGTCCGGCGCGCGCCGGGCGAGATCCTCCAGGTCCTCGAACATCTGGTGCTGGTTGGGAAGGCCGGTGGTCGCGTCCACCCGGCCGATCATGTTCTGCAGCTCGACCTGGCTCATCACCATGCCGGCGAGGTCCTGCAGGACGCGCGTTTCCGCCTCGCCGATCTGCCGCGGCTTGTCGTCCAGCACGCAGATCGTGCCCAGGCCGAACCCGTTGCGGGTGAACAGGGGGGCGCCGGCATAGAAGCGGATGCCGGCATTCGCCAGCGGCGAGCCGACGAAGCGGGGATCGGCCGCGAGGTCGGGCACCACGAACACCCCGCTGCCCTGGATGGCATGGCTGCAGGGAGCCTGCTCGCGCGGGATCTCGGTGACCTCCACCCCGACCCTGGACTTGAACCATTGCCGGTCGTGATCGGTCAGCGACACGGCCGACAAGGGCGCGGACAGCAGCCGGCTGGCCAGGCGGGTCAGCCGGTCGTAGCTTTCGCCGGGCAGCGTGTCCAGGAGCCGCAGGGCGCGGAGCGCGTTGAGCCGGGCCTGCTCGCCGGGCGTGTCGACCAGTCGGTGCATGGATCACCTGAGCGTGTTTCCGCCTGTTTGGCGCAGCTTGGTTACGCGCCGGTAAACAAACCGCGAGCGGGGCGAGGCTTCGCCCGCCTTGGCGCACCCGCTGCCGCCTCCCACCTCTGCTCACGCAGAAGGGCGGAGGCGGCGATGGCGAGCGGATGGGCTCCGGACGGGGCGGTGCAGGACCAGATCGACGACACCGTGCTGGACGGGGTGATGCGGGCGCGGGCCCACATGCCGACCGGCGAGGGCGAAACCCACTGCCTCGAATGCGGCGACGGGATCCCGGAGGCGCGGCGCCGGGCGCTGCCGGGCGCGCGGACCTGCGTCACCTGCCAGTCGGCGCGGGATCGCCGCCCGGCAGGCGGCGGGTTCAACCGCAGGGGCAACAAGGACAGCCAGCTCAGGTAGAGCCCTGCCGGGCCGCCGCGTCACTGGCGGCTGCACGCGCTCCCAATGCCTTCGGGATGGCAGGACAGCCGCGCGTCCGTGTTGTCCGCCGGCGGCGACGAGGTCACCGTGGCGGGCCCGACATACGGCTTCCCGTTCGGCTGCAGGTCGGTGTCGACGCCCGGTGCCGCCCGGGCGCCGGGAGGGGCGCCGGAGCAGGACGACAGCAGCGGCAGCAGGACGACCGGCAGGGCTGCCAGGAAGGAACGACGCATCCGGATCACCGCGCGGTCCGCCTCAATGCCGCGACGGCATCTCGGCCAGCAGGAAGTCCCGGAACACCGCGACACGCTTGGAGGTGCGCAGCTCCTCCGGATACACGAAGTAGGCCTCGATGGTCGGCGGCTTGATGTCGGTCATGATCCGCTGGAGGCCCGGCCGGTCGGCCAGCATGTAGTGCGGCACGGCGCCGATCCCGAGGCCGGCCTCGATCGCGTCGGCCAGCGCGGTCAGGCTGTTCACCTCGAACACCGGCTGCCGCTTCTGCCCGTTCGGCCGCCCGAAGCCGGCCAGCCAGTTCACGTCCGGGACCGGCGGCCGGTACGAGCCGAACAGCAGCAGCTTGTGCCCGTCCAGGTCCTCCGCCGTGGCCGGGGTGCCGTTGCGCTGGAGGTAGTCCTGCGACGCGCAGACCGGCATCTGGATGTCGGTCAGGTGCCGCTGCACCAGGTCGGGCTGACGCGGCGGGTGCATGCGGATCGCCACGTCCGCCTCGCGCATGCCGAGGTCGAGGTCGCTGTCCTCCAGGATCAGGGTGATGGAGATGTCGGGGTGGGTTTCGAGGAAGCGGGGCAGGCGCGGCGCCAGCCAGGCGGTGCCGAAGCCGGTGGTGGTGGTCACCTTCAGCCGGCCGGCCGCCTTTTCCTTGCTTTCGCTGAGCAGCGCCTCGGTCATGGCGAGCTTGGCGAACACTTCCCGCACCGTGCGGTTCATCTGCTCGCCCTGTTCGGTCAGGATCAGGCCGCGCGCGTGGCGGTGGAACAGCGGCACCTGCAGCGCCTCCTCCAGCGCCGAGATCTGCCGGCTGACCGCGGACTGGCTCAGGTTGAGCACGTCGCCCGCGTGGGTGAAGCTGCCCGCCTCGGCGACGGCATGGAAGATCCGGAGCTTGTCCCAATCCATGCTCATCGGTCCATGCTCATCGCGCGCCGTTCCGTTCATTCGGGGGTGGGAGGCGCACGATCCCGCGCCTCAGGCGGCTTCGGCTTCGGCCGGGAGCGGGACCGCCTGCTCGGTCAGGTAGCGTTCCGCTTCCAGGGCGGCCATGCAGCCGGTGCCGGCCGCGGTGACCGCCTGGCGGAACACCTTGTCCTGCACGTCGCCGGCGGCGAACACGCCGGGCACCGAGGTGCGGGTGCTGCCGGGCTCGGTGACGACGTAGCCCTCCGCGTCGAGCTCGACCTGGCCGCGGAACACCGCAGTGTTGGGCAGGTGGCCGATCGCCACGAACACCCCGTCGACGCCGAGCCGGCTGGTCCGGCCGGTGACGGTGTCGCGCAGGACCACGCCGTCCACCACCGGCGGCGTGCCGCTGTCGGTGATGTCCTCGACCACGCTGTTCCACAGCACCGACACCCTGGGATGGGCGAACAGCCGGTCCTGCAGGATGCGCTCGGCGCGCAGCCGGTCGCGGCGGTGGACCAGGGTCACGTGGTCGGCGTGGTGGGTGAGGAACAGCGCCTCCTCGACCGCGGTGTTGCCGCCGCCGATCACCGCCACCCGCTTGCCGCGGTAGAAGAAGCCGTCGCAGGTGGCGCAGGCCGACACCCCGGCGCCGTGCAGCCGAGACTCCGCCGGCAGGCCGAGCCAGCGCGCCTGGGCCCCGGTCGCGATCACCACCGTGCGCGCGAGGTAGACGTCGCCCCCGTCGCCGACCAGCCGGAACGGCTCGCCCGCGCGCCTGGGCTGGAGGTCGCACTCCACGATCAGGTCGGACACCACCCGCGTGCCGACATGCCCGGCCTGGGCCGCCATCTGCTCCATCAGCCACGGGCCCTGGACCGCTTCCGCGAAGCCCGGATAGTTCTCGACGTCGGTGGTGATGGTCAGCTGGCCGCCCGGCTGCAGCCCCGACACCAGGATCGGCTTCATGTTGGCCCGCGCGGCGTAGATCGCGGCGGTGTAGCCGGCGGGGCCGGCACCGATGACGAGCAGGTCGGTGGCGAAGGTGTGGATCATGGGGTGATCGATTCCCGGAACTGGGCCAGGATATGAGCCTCGTTTGCTGCGGCGCAAGCAAGATGGGCGCCTGCGCAGGCCTGTGGGCGCCCGCTGCGGCCTTTGCGTGTGGCCGTGGCTGCAATACACCATGCCGCCATGCAGACGGCAGAGCAGCTCGGAGTCCAGCTCGGGGTCGACCTCGACTCCATCGACCGGCGCATCGTCGCCGAGCTGCAGCAGGACGGCCGGATGACCAACGTGGAGCTGGCCAGGCGTGCCGGCATCTCCGCGCCGCCCTGCCTCAGGCGGGTCCGCCGGCTGGAGGAGCTGGGGGTGATACGCGGCTACCACGGCGACAGCGACCCGCAGCTGCTGGGCTGGACCGTGGTGTTCTTCGCCCTGGTGGGCCTGGACAGCCAGAAGGACAGCGTGCTGACCGGGTTCGAGGCGCTGGTGGCGGAATGGCCCGAGGTGCGCGAATGCCACATGATCCGCGGCGGCGGCGACTTCCTGCTGCGCCTGGTCGCCCGCGACACCGCGCACGAGAACCAGCTCACCCGCCGCCTGACCGAGACCGCGCATGTGAGCCGCCTGCAGACCCTGCAGACCATACGCACCAGCCGCGACCTGGCCGGCGTGCCGATCTGACCGGCTCCCTCCTCAGCCCGTTGGTCGGCCCGGTGGTCAGCGTCGTGGTGCCCTGCTACCGGGAACGCCCCAACGTGCGTCCGCTGGTGGCGGCCCTCGACGCCGCCCTTGCCGGCCGGGCGTGGGAGGCGATCTTCGTCGACGACGACAGCCCGGACGGCACCATCGAGGAGGTACGCGCCGTCGCCGCCGCCGACCCGCGGGTGCGCGGTCTGCGCCGGATCGGCCGGCGCGGCCTATCTTCGGCGGTGATCGAGGGGGTGCTGGCCTCCTCGGCGCCGCTGGTCGCGGTGATGGACGGCGACCTGCAGCACGACGAGGGCTGCCTGCCGCCCATGCTGGACGCGGTGGCGGACGGGCGCTGCGACGTCGCGGTCGGCTCCCGCCACGTGCTCGGCGGCGACTCCGCCGGCCTGTCCTCGCCGTGGCGGCACCGGCTGTCGGACACCGGCATCCGCCTGGCGCAGGCGTTCCTGCCGGTGCGGCCGGGCTTCGCCCGTCTCCGCGACCCGATGAGCGGGTTCTTCGCCTGCGAGCGGCAGCTCTTCGAGCGGGTGGCGCCGCGGCTGAGCGGGCAGGGGTTCAAGATCCTGCTCGACCTGATCCTGTCGGCGCCGGCGGCGACCGGCGAGGTGCCGCGCGTGCTGGAGATCCCGGCGCGGTTCCGGCCGCGCCTGGCGGGCGAAAGCAAGCTCGACGCCCTGGTGCTGGCGCAGTTCGCCAGCATGATCCTCGACAAGGCGTTCCGCGGCCTGTTGCCGACCCGGTTCATCAGCTTCGCCGCCGTGGGCCTGGCCGGCGTGCTGGTGAACCTCCTGGTGCTCGACGTGGCCCGTCGCACCGGCGCGCCGTTCGCGGAGTCGCAGACGGCGGGCACTGTCGTGGCCATGGTCGCCAACTTCTGGCTCGACAACGCCGTCACCTATCGCGACCGCCGGTTGCGCGGCGTGCGGCTGTGGCGCGGCCTGCTGCTGTTCATGCTGGTCTGCGGCGTCGGCGCGGTCGCCAATGTCGGCATCGCCCGCACCCTGCACGACGCCCATCACGGCTGGCAGCCGGCCGGCGCCGCGGGGGCGGCGATCGGGGTGGTGTGGAACTATGCGGTGTCCTCGACCCTGATCTGGCGGCTTCGTTGAGGGGGTCGGGGTGGCTCGCCGCCCTGGCGTTGCTGACCCTGCTCCGGCTCCTGGTGTGCGGTCTGGCCCCGTTGTCGCCGGACGAGTCGTACTACTGGGTGTGGTCGCGCGCCCTGGCGCCGGGCTACCTCGACCATCCGCCGATGGTGGCGCTGTGGATCAGGGCGGGGACGCTGCTGTGCGGCAGCGGCCCGCTCGGCGTGCGCCTGCTCGCGCCGGTGTCTGCCGCCGTCGGCACGCTGCTCCTGGCCTCCGCCGCCGCCGACCTGGGCGATCGGGACGACCGGACACGCCGCGCGCTGGTGGCGGCTGTGCTGCTGAACGCCACCCTCCTGCTCGGCG
>CAXTOD010000133.1:4247-7733 GCA_964245705.1 uncultured Acetobacteraceae bacterium | reverse complement strand
GCCGTACAGGACGTCGAGGGAACGCTCGCATCGTGGCCGGCACCGGGGTCCGGTGCGGAGCCGGCGCAGGCCGGGCGGCGAGCGGGCTGCGGCGCGCCAGACCCTGCAGGTCCCGGGGTGCGACCGGAAACGGAGCTGGATGGATGGCGCTGCACACGATCGAGACAACCGGCGCGAGGCTCGCCGTGCGGGATGCCGGGGACGGCGACCCGGCGCTGGTGTTCCTGCACTACTGGGGCGGGTCGGCGCGCACGTGGGATCCCGTGCTGGGCTGCCTTGCCCGGACGGTTCGCGGCGTCGTCCTGAACCAGCGCGGCTGGGGAGGTTCGGTTGCGACCGACGGCCGCTACGAGCTGGACGCGCTCGCGGACGACGTGCTGGCGGTGACGGACGCGCTCGCGGTGCGGCGCTTCGTCGTGGTCGGCCACTCGATGGGCGGCAAGGTCGCGCAGGTCGTGGCCGGTCGCCGGACTCCTGGCCTGGAGGGCCTGGTGCTGGTGGCCCCGGCGCCGCCGACGCCGATGGCCGTTCCGGAGGAGGTGCGCGCCGGGATGGTGGCCTCCTACCAGTCGCGGGACGGGGTCCTGCAGGCGCTCGGCGTGCTGGCCGGCTCGGCGCTGCCGCCCGTCCTGCAGGAGCAGGTGATTGCCGATACGCTGGGCGGCGAGGCGGCGGCCCGGCGCGCCTGGCCCGAGCGCGGCATGACGCAGGATGTCAGCGAGGCGCTCCAGGGCGTCACGCTCCCCGTGCAGGTGCTGATCGGCGAGCGCGACCAGGTCGAACGCGAGGCGGTGCTGCGTCCGGCGCTGTCCCGCCTGCTGCCGCAAGCCGGCTTCACGGTCGTGCCGGACGCGGGACACCTGCTTCCGCTGGAGGCACCGGGAGCGGTCGCCGCGGCGTGCGAGGCCATGCTGTCTGCGCTTGCCCCGCCGTGATCCGGCTGTGCCCGGCAGGTTCGAGGGACGACGGCTCCTGGTGTCCCGGACCTGAAGGAACGCCATGCTTTTCGGAAACGTGGTGGCTTGCCTGTCCCCGATGTCGCCGGCGGCAGGATTCTAGGCCGGGCCGGCGATCAGCTCCCTGATCCGGCTGCCGAGGGCCTGCAGCCCGAACGGCTTGGTCAGCACGTGCATGCCGGGCTCCAGGTGGCCGTGGCTGAGCACCGCGTTCTCGGCGTAGCCGGTGATGAACAGCACCTTCAGGTCCGGGCGAAGCACCCGTGCGGCGTCGGCGACCTGGCGGCCGTTCATGCCGCCGGGCAGGCCCACGTCGGTCACCAGCAGGTCGACCCGCGCGTCGGACTGCAGCACGCGCAGCCCGGCGGCGCCGTCGGCGGCCTCGATGGTGCGGTAGCCGAGATCCTCCAGCACCTCCGCCACCAGCATGCGCACGGTCGGCTCGTCGTCCACCACCAGCACCGTCTCGTCCAGCCCGGCGCGTGGCGCCTCGGACTGGACCGGCACGTCGGCGTCCTGCGCCTCGCCCGACTGCCGCGGCAGGTAGATGCACACGTTGGTGCCCTGCCCCACCTCGGAATAGATCCTGACCTGGCCTCCCGACTGCCGGGCGAAGCCGTAGATCATGGACAGCCCGAGGCCGGTGCCCATGCCGATCGGCTTGGTGGTGAAGAACGGGTCGAAGGCGCGCGCGACCACGTCCGGCGGCATGCCGGTGCCGTTGTCCGACACGCACAGCGACACGTACTGGCCGGGCAGGAGGTCGCGCTCCCTGGCGGCGCGCTCGTCCAGCCAGCGGTTGGCGGTCTCGATCGTCAGCCGGCCGCCGCCCGGCATGGCGTCGCGGGCGTTGATGCACAGGTTGAGCAGGGCGTTCTCCAGTTGGCCGGGATCGACCAGCGTGCTCCACAGCCCGCCTGCGGAGACCGGCTCCATCGAGATGCCCGGGCCGATGGTGCGGCGGATCAGCTCCTCCATGCCGGCGACCAGGCGGTTCACGTCGATCACCTTCGGGTCCAGCGTTTGCCGCCTCGAGAACGCCAGCAGCCGGTGGGTCAGCGCCGCCGCGCGCCGGGCAGCCCCCTGTGCGGCGTTGACGTAGCGGTCCACGTCGCCGATCCGGCCCTGCGCGATGCGGGTCTGCAGCAGCTCAAGGCTGCCGGTGATGCCGGTCAGAAGGTTGTTGAAGTCGTGGGCCAGGCCGCCGGTGAGCTGGCCGACGGCCTCCATCTTCTGCGACTGGCGCAGGGCGTCCTCGACCCGTTCGCGCTCGGCGATCTCGCCCAGCAGGCGGGCGTTGGACTCGGCCAGCTCGCGCAGGTGCAGCTTCTGCTCGGTGAGGTCGGTGAGCACGCCGCACAGCAGCCGGGCGCCGTCGTCGGTCCGGAGCAGGCTGAGGGACAGGTAGGCCGGCACCAGCGTGCCGCCGGCTGTGCGGAAGGTCAGCTCGCTGCGCGCGCCCGCCCCGCCGGCCTCGCCCAGCAGCCGGTCGAACACGTCCTGCTCCTCGGGGAGCACCAGGCGGCGGAGCGAGGTGCCGGTCAGACGCTCCTGGGCCACGCCGAGCAGGGCGGCGAGGCTGCGGTTGCAGTAGAGGATGGTCCCGTCCTCGCCGAGGGTGACGGCGCCCTCGCGGATCTGCTCGATCAGCACGCGGTACGGGCGGTCGGCGTTCTCCAGCGTGTAGACCCGCTTCGCGTCGAGCACGGTGCCGACCACCAGCGCGTCGACCTCGCCGCGCCGGATCGCGTCCAGCGTGTCCTCGCTTTCCTGCAGCCTCGCCTGCAGCTCGCGGACGCGCCCGGCGAGGATCGCCGCGTCGGCGTCCGCGCCGGTCCCGGGCTCAGACATGACCATCGGGACGGAGGGTCCCGGGCGGCGGCGGCGCCAGGTCCAGGCCGCGCAGCACGCGATCGGTTTCCGCCAGGTCGCCGATGATGTGCCGCATCGGCAGCGGCAGCAGCCTCACCAGGGTGGGGGCCGCGATGACCTGGTAGCGCTCCGCCAGCTCCGGCTGCTGGTAGATGTCGATCACCTCCAGGTCGACGTTGCCGTGCAGCGGGCCATCGCAGATCCGGTGCAGGTTCTCGATCGCGCGGCGCGAGCGCAGGGTGCCGCCCGCCACGAACAGGCGCAGGCGGTAGCCGGCCGGCAGCTCCCCGCCGCTCAAGCGGACGCGTCCCGCGGCCGTATGTCGAGCCCGACCAGCACCTTCTCGGTGTTCGACAGGTCGCCGATGATGCGCTTGAGCGGCGCCGGCAGGCGTCGGACCAGGGTCGGGATGGCCAGGATCTGGTCGCCCGCCGCCAGCTTGGGGTTCTGCACCAGGTCGATCACCTCGATCTGGTAGCGGCCGGCCAGGTGCTGCTCGCAGACCCGCTTGAGGTTGGCGACCGCCGCGACCGACTTGGCGGTCTGGCCGGCGACGTATAGGCGCAGGTGATAGTGGCCGGGATCGGGATCCATGGCGGCCGGATCGTCGCCGGCCGCATTCCCGGGCGGCAGGTCGGCGCCGCTCATTCCGCGGCAC
>CAXTOD010000133.1:0-4226 GCA_964245705.1 uncultured Acetobacteraceae bacterium | reverse complement strand
GACGGACCTACAATAAATCAAGTGGCGGCGAGCTCGGCGGCCAGGGTCGCCTCGTGCCGGTCGTCCTGGTCGAGCAGCAGGTGCGCCTCCTCCTCCTCGGTGTGCAGCGCCGCGCGCATCTCCTCGACCTGCCGCTCGAGCGCCTCGCGGCGGCGGGCGAGGTCGCGGCGGCGGCGCTCGATGTCCTGCTGCCGGCGGGCGGCTTCGGCCTGTTCCCGGGCGGCCTGGCTCAGGCGGGCGGTTCCGGTCAGCACCCCCTCGGGGCCGACATAGGGCGCGATCAGCTCGATGCCGGTGTCGGTGATCCGGTACTCGCGCACTTGGTTGGAATGGCTCATGCCGCGCGCCTTGATGAGGTAGAGCACGCGGTTGCGCTCGCCGTTGGCCTCGACGTCGTCCAGCTTGATCCAGACGTCCATCAGCGAGGACAGGCCCTGGTCGGAGCCCTCGGTCAGGGCGCCGTCGTTGCGCAGGCTGGTGAACAGCGCGGTGATGCCGCGTCCCTTCAGCAGGTCCATCATGCGCAGCAGCACCGCGTGCACCTCCACCGAAGGGCCGCGGAAGGCCGAGATCGGGTCGACCACCACCACGTCCGGCCTGAACCGGTCGAGGTCGCGGTGCATGCGCGCCAGGTGCATCTCCAGGCCGTACAGGCTGGGACGCGCCGCCTCGTAGCGGAGCAGGCCGGCGCCGATCCAGCGCTGGAGGTCGAGCCCGACGGAACGGGCGTTGCGGCAGATCTCCTGGGCGCTTTCCTCGAACACGAAGGACAGGCAGCGCTCGCCGCGCCGGCAGGCGGCGTCGGCGAAGTGGCTGACCAGGGTGGTCTTGCCGGTGCCGGCGACGCCGGACAGCAGGATGGAGGAGCCGCGGTAGAACCCGCCGCTGCGCACCATGGCGTCCAGGCCGGGCACGCCGCTGGACACCACCTCGCTCGACGCGTCGCGGTCCAGCGACGTGGAGGTCACCGGCAGCACGGTGATGCCCTCGTGGTCGATCAGGAACGGGTACTCGTTGGTGCCGTGCGCGGAGCCGCGATACTTGACCACGCGCAGGCGGCGGGTGGTGATCTGGTCCTCCACGCGGTTGTCCAGCAGCACCACGCAGTCGGACACGTACTCCTCCAGCCCCTGCCGGGTCAGCTGGCCCTCGCCGCGCTCGCCGGTGATCACGGCGGTGAGGCCGCGCTCCTTGATCCAGCCGAACAGCCGGCGCAGCTCGGCGCGCAGGATGGCGGGGTCGGAGAAGCCGGAGAACAGCGTCTCGAGGGTGTCGAGCACCACGCGCCTGGCGCCGACCTGGTCGACCGCGAAGCCGAGGCGCACGAACAGGCCTTCGAGGTCGTACTCGCCGCTTTCCTCGATCTCGCTGCGCTCCACCCGGACGTGGTCGATGGCGAGCTGGCCCTCGGCGACCAGGCGGTCGAGGTCGTACCCGAGCGAGGCCACGTTGGCGGCGAGGTCCTCGGCGCGCTCCTCGAAGCTCATGAACACGCCCGGCTCGCCGAACCGGGTCGCGCCGTTGACCAGGAAGGTGGCGGCGAACAGGGTCTTGCCGCAGCCGGCCGAGCCGCAGACCAGGGACGGCCGGCCCGCGGGCAGGCCGCCCAGGGTGATCTCGTCGAAGCCGGCGATGCCGGTGGCCGCCTTGGGCAGCGTGGCCGGAATGGCGGCGGGAAGGCCTTCAGGCGGCATGGGTCTCGGTATCCTCGGGCTTCCATCGCGGGTGCGGGCTGGCTGCCGGAACTCCGCTCCCGGTCGGCGGGTGTTCTGTGTATTGCATCCGGCTGCGGTTTGCATGTGCCAAAGCCCGGACGATCATCCCGTGGTGGCGGCGGGATGGGTGGTGTGGCTCGGGCGCGGCAACCCCCGGCCGCCTCGTTGCGTTGCCGGAGCGGATCCGGACGAGGTGCACGGTTCGGCTTCCCGGCCGGTGTCCTGTCCGTTGAAGGAACCGCGTCATGGCATCTCCCGGCACGACCATCCTCCAGGCGCTTCCGGCGGGATGCTGAGGGGTGGGTGGCGACGGTGCCTACAGGCTTGCCGAGCACGGCGCCGACGGCGCGGTGGAGAACGACACCGCGGCGATGAAGCGGGCGCTGGCGTTCGCGCGCGACAACCCGGGGACGCGCATCGTGCTGCCAAGCGGCACGACGCGGCTCGACAGCACCGCGAACGACGCGTTCTGCGTCCCCTCGCGCACCACGGTCGAGGGCGAGGACGCGGCCGCCAGCGTGGTCAGCTGGAACGAGGCGACCGGGTGCAACCTGTTCACCACGGCGCAGGGGGCGCGGCTGTCGGACATCCGGATCCGGAACCTGACCTTCCGGGGGTCGTGGGACCCGGCGACGAGCATGATGGGCGTCGCCAGCGGGTCGCCGGTGTTCCTGGTCGGCGTCGACGGGGTGACGCTGGAAGGCCTCACCTCCGAGAACACGCGCGGCTTCGGGCTGTGCGTGCGCGCCAGCACGGAGGTCACGGTCACCGGCTGCGTGGTCCGGCACGCCGCGACCGATGGGATCAACCTGTCGGAATGCTCCAACGTGTCGGTCACCGGATGCCGGATCTCGCACGTGGGCGACGACGCGATCTCAGTGCATTCGGACGTGTTCGACACCTTCGGCGTGCGGCGCAACCTGCTGGTCAGCGGCAACCGCATCTTCGACGCGCAGGGGATCCGGGTGCTGGCCGCGCGCCAGACGGTGATCGCCGGCAACATGCTCGACACGGTGCTGCAGCTCGGCATCAACGTGCAGACGGTGGCGCCGGACGGCTCGGCGGTCCAGGAAGGGGTGTCGGCGACGCGCTCGGTCACGATCACCGGCAACACGATCACCAACCTCATCCGGCGCAACGCCGTGGACGGGCTGAGCGGCGATGCGGACGCCATCCTGATCGACGGGTTCTCCGGCCGGGCCGGCAGCCGCGGCGCGGCGCCGGGCGAGGCCGGCCGGGACACGGGCGCGGTGGCGGACCCTTACGCGGCGTTCCTCGCCAACAGCACCTCGCGGGCGGTTCCGACCGCGGGCGCGTACAGCATCGTCGTCAGCGGCAACCATGTCGGCCGCACCCTGCCCGCCTGCGACGGCACGGATGGCCGGTTCAAGCGGTTCTCCGACTTCAGGCAGGGGACGCTCGCGTCGAAGACGGGCGCGCAGGACCCGTCGCTGTCGGAGAACGACCTGCGCAACAACGGGGTCAGGATCGAGGGCGGGTTCGTGCGCGACGTGCTGGTGGTCGGCAACGGGTTCAGCGGCCTCCACGCGGCGCTGGTGCTGAGCGGGTCGGGCCATTTCGGCGACATCGGCTTCCGGGCCAACCACGTGGTCGACATGTCGGGCTTCGGCGTGCTGGTCAACGGCAGCATGACCATGAACGCGTATGTCGAGCACAACCTGTTCGACCTCGACCCGTTCTTCGCGTCGCCTTCGCGGGGCGGCAACGGGACCTGGTCGGACAATGGCGGGCCGATGGCGCTGTACAGCAACGAGGGCCGCGGCCTCAGCTTCCGCGGCAACACGGTGCGCAACTGCTGCTACGGCACCAACCTCGACCCGGCCGATCCCGGCAGCGGCTTCCTGATCGAGAACAACGTGGTGGAAGCCGACCCGGTGGAGCTGGACGTGTTCTCGACCGCGAACAAGGGCGTGGGGCTGGTGCACGCGGCCGGGTTCAGGCTGGTGCACGTGGACAGCGACCCGGCCAGCGCGAGCTTCGACACGATCCTGACGGTGCCGGTCGAGGCGGCGCCGGCGATGCCGGGCGCCGGCACGTGGATGCAGGGAGCGTGGGTCCGGAACTCGCGGCCAAGCCGGGAGAACCCGGCGCTGGGCTGGCTTCGCCTGACCACCGGGAGCGGCCATGTTGGCGGTATCGACTGGCTGGAGAAGTAGGACCGGCGTCCTGTTCCCGAATTCGCCAGCGGATTTCGGGGACAGGCAGGCCGCTTATCTCTTCGAGAAGGCGACCAGGCCGGGTCGGGCGCTGCCGGTCAGGAGCGCCAGCAGCGCTTCCGCGCGCTGCGCCGGGCAGCACAGGAAGGCGGAAGCGGGCTCGTCCAGGGGCCAGGCTTCCAGGCCGAGATCGGCATACACGTCGAGCAGGGCCGGGCCGACGCGCCAGAACACCGGCTCGCACGCGTCCTGCAGCGCCAGGTCGCGCAGGCGCCAGATTGCCGAGACCTGGTCCGACGGCGTGCCGGCCGGGTCGCCGAGCCCGACCACCAGG